>NZ_DFQP01000085.1:0-60813 GCF_002377845.1 Microbacterium sp. UBA3486 | reverse complement strand
CGGTCGGAGAGATCGCGGCGCTCGTCGGCAGCGATGTGATCGACGCCGACACCGGCATGCGCCTGGTGGGCATCCGCGGCCGTGCGATGGCCGACGCTGCAGCGCAGGAGCAGACCGGGATGAGCGCCGTGCTCGGCGGCGACGAAGACGCCCTTCTGGCGCGCCTCGCCGAGCTCGACCTCTCCCCCGCCAACTACAACGGCGGCGGACAGATCGTCGTCGCCGGCGCCCTCCCGGCTCTCGCCGCTCTCGCGGAGGAACCCCTCAAGGGCACCCGCGTGGTCCCGCTGCAGGTTGCCGGAGCCTTCCACACGCGCTACATGGCTTCCGCCGTCGCCGCTCTCCGCGATGCGGTGGCCGACGTCACCCCCGCGAACCCCGACATCACTCTCTGGACCAACCGTGACGGCTCCGTCGTCGCGGACGGGACCCAGGCGCTGAGCTTCCTCGTCGACCAGGTCTCGTCGCCGGTGCGCTGGGACCTCTGCATGCAGTCCTTCGCAGACGCCGGCGTGACCGGGGTCATCGAGCTCGCCCCCGCCGGCGCCCTGGTCGGCCTCGCCAAGCGCGGCCTCCGCGGTATCCCGGCCGTCGCCGTGAAGACTCCCGAAGACCTCGATGCAGCCGTCGCGCTGCTGAATGGAGAAGCCGCATGAGTGCCACCCTCGCCCAGGTGACCGGCCCGGCATACACGCGCATCTACTCCTACGGCGCAGCTCGCGGCGAGAACGCCGTGCCGAACGAAGACCTGGTGGGTCCGATCGACTCCAGCGACGAGTGGATCCGCCAGCGCACGGGCATCATCACCCGCGCGCGAGCCGACAAGGGGACGGACGCGATCGACCTCGCGACCACCGCAGCGGCCGAGGCCATCGAGAAGTCGGGTGTCCCGGCGGACCAGGTCGACCTGGTGATCGTCGCGACCATCAGCAACCCCAAGCAGACCCCGTCCGTCTCGGCGATCGTGGCCGACCGTGTGGGGGCGAACCCTGCGGCGGCCTACGACATCAACGCTGCCTGCGCCGGCTACGCCTATGCGATCGCTCAGGCCGATGCGCTGATCAAGGCCGGCGCTGCGCGCTACGCACTGGTGATCGGCACCGAGAAGCTGTCCGACGTCGTCGATCCGACCGACCGCAGCATCTCCTTCCTCCTCGGCGACGGTGCGGGCGCTGCGCTCATCGGCCCGAGTGACACGCCGGGCATCGCTCCCGCGGTCTGGGGCTCCGACGGCTCGAAGGCCGACGCGGTAGGCATGAACGGCACTCTCACCGACTTCCGCGACGGCGTGGTGCCGTGGCCGACGCTTCGCCAGGAGGGCCCGACGGTCTTCCGCTGGGCAGTCTGGGAGATGGCCAAGGTCGCACGCGAAGCGCTGGACAAAGCGGGCGTCGAGCCCTCCGACATCGCCGCGTTCATCCCGCACCAGGCCAACATGCGCATCATCGACGAGTTCGCCAAGCAGCTGAAGCTGCCCGACACCACGGTTATCGCGCGCGACATCGAGACGACGGGCAACACCTCCGCGGCCTCCATCCCGCTGGCCAGCCACCGCCTGATGGCCGAACACCCCGAGCTGTCGGGCGGTCTCGCCCTGCAGATCGGCTTCGGTGCCGGTCTCGTGTTCGCCGCACAGGTCGTCGTCCTTCCCTGAGAATGCGCTGACCTTCCCTAGACTGTTCCACGGTTCCGAAAACAACCCGCAAGAAAGAGGAAGACCACATGGCTTTCACCAACGATGAGGTCCTCGCCGGCCTCGCAGAGCTCATCACCGACGAGACCGGCATCAACGCTTCCGAGGTCGCCCTCGAGAAGTCGTTCACGGACGACCTCGACATCGACTCCATCTCGATGATGACGATCGTCGTCAACGCCGAGGAGAAGTTCGGCGTCACCATCCCCGACGACGAGGTCAAGAACCTGAAGACCGTCGGCGACGCCGTCAGCTTCATCGTCGCGGGCCAGGAGTAATCCCGGCAGGATGCCACTCCCGCGCCTCGCGGGGAGTGGCATCCTCCGCCTGCCCTCTCACCCGTTCGACTTCGTTTCGACAAGGAACCACACCTCATGACCAAGCGCATCGTCGTCACCGGCATCGGCGCCACTTCCGCCATCGGCGGCACGGCCCCGGAGAACTGGACGAACCTGCTGGCCGGCATGTCCGGCACCCGCACGCTCGAACACGACTGGGTACAGCAGTACGAGCTGCCCGTCACCTTCGCCGCCGAGGCGATTGTCCGCCCTGAAGAGGTGCTCCCCCGCCACGAGGCCAAGCGCCTCGACCCCTCGTCGCAGTTCGCGCTGATCGCCGCACGCGAGGCCTGGGAGGACGCCGGGTCTCCCGAGGTCGCCCCCGAGCGCCTCGGCGTCGACTTCGCCACCGGCATCGGCGGCCTCTGGACGCTTCTGGACGCCTGGGACACCCTCCGTGAGAAGGGCCCGCGTCGGGTCATGCCTCTCACCGTCCCGATGCTCATGCCGAATGCCGCTGCCGGAAACCTGTCGCTGCAGTTCCACGCCCGCGCTTACGCGCAGACCGTGGTCAGCGCGTGCGCCTCCAGCACCGAATCGATCATCCACGCTTTCCATCACCTGCAGGACGGGCTCGCGGACGTCGTGATCGCCGGCGGCACGGAATCCGCGATCCATCCGATCACGATGGCCTCCTTCGCCTCCGCGCAGGCCCTCTCGCGCCGGAACGACGACCCCGCCCATGCCTCGCGTCCCGGCGCGATCGACCGTGACGGCTTCGTCATGGGCGAGGGCGCAGCCGCGCTGATCCTCGAAACCGAGGAGCACGCCAAGGCCCGCGGCGCCAAGATCTACGGCTATGTGCTGGGTGGTGGCGTCACCGCAGACGCCTATCACATCACCGGCAACGACCCTGAGGGCAACGGCGCGGCCCGTGCCGTCACGCAGGCGCTCGAGGAGGCCGGGGTCACGGCCGACCAGGTCACGCACATCAACGCGCACGCGACATCGACGCCGGTCGGCGACCCCAACGAGTACGTGGCACTCAAGAAGGTCTTCGGAGACCGGATCGACGAGATCCCCGTCTCGGCGACGAAGGCATCGACCGGGCACCTTCTCGGTGGCACCGGTGCGCTCGAGGCGATCTTCTCCCTCCTCGCGCTGCGCGACCGTGTCGCCCCGCCGACGATCAACATGACGGAGCCCGACCCGGCCGTCCCGTTCCGCCTCTCCGGCGAAGCCACGCCCCTCGGAGACGGTCCGCAGGTCGCGATCAGCAACTCGTTCGGA
Source organism: Microbacterium sp. UBA3486 (assembly GCF_002377845.1). Lineage (NCBI taxonomy): Bacteria > Bacillati > Actinomycetota > Actinomycetes > Micrococcales > Microbacteriaceae > Microbacterium > Microbacterium sp. UBA3486. The sequence continues at coordinate 57,552 of NZ_DFQP01000085.1, read as the reverse complement.
TTCGGCGGTCACAACGCGGTCCTCGTGGTCGCCAGCGCCGACTGACACGCCACAACGATGAGCGGCCCTCGGGATTCCGAGGGCCGCTCTTCTCATCTGCGTGAGGATCACACGGAAGCATGAGCATCCGCCGGTACTCGATCACGCAAGCGTGCACAAGTCATGCAGGTGCGCGGGTGTTCCGTCAGGCGGTGCGGAGGCTCCCGAGCTTCTGCGATCGGGCCCCGCGCATCCGGGTGATGCGCGGGAGGAACCAGCCGATCAGCGGGCCGACACCGAAGGCGAAGAGCACGGTGCCGACGCCGACGGGGCCGCCCAGCAGGAAGCCCACGAGCAGCACGCTCCCTTCGATCAGTGTGCGCACCAGCCACACCGCCCATCCGGTTCGACGGACGAGCCCCGTCATCAGGCCGTCACGAGGGCCGGGGCCGAAGTCGGCGGCGATGTAGAGGCCGGTCGCGAAGGACAGCAGAAGCAGCCCGAAGACGAACATCGGAGCGCCGATCCACACCGAAGACGGTTGCGGGATCAGGGCGAGCGCGAGATCCGCACTCGGACCGACGAGCAGGGCATTCAACACGGTGCCCAGCCCCACGCGTTGGCGCAACGGAATCCACAGCAGAAGGACGACGATCGAGACCAGTACGGTCATGACGCCGTAGCCGAGGCCGGTCTGCGCGGCGAGACCGAGAGCCAGCACGTCCCAGGGAGCGACGCCGATGCCTCCCCGCACCATGAACCCGAGCGCGACGCCGTAGAGGAACAGACCGGCGAGCAGCTGCACGAGCCTCTCGACGAGGTCGCGCCGACTGGTCGCCGTCACGGGGAGGAGCACAGAACGCAGGAGCATGCCTCCACTCTGGCCCCCGATCCGCCTTTCGAGGCGAAGCCACTCGCCGCAAAGTGGTCTGCAGAGATCAGGCCACTTTGCGACATGCTGGACGTATGGCATCACGACTCGTCGAACAGCTCGGAGCGCACAACGTCGCCGGCGCCACGGCGTCGGGGCTCGCGGACCGGATCAGGGCGCTGATCCTCGACGGCCGACTCACCGTCGGCGAGCGTCTGCCGAGTGAGCGTGCACTCGCAGTCGAGCTGCGCCGTTCCCGTTCGACGGTCACCCGCGCCTACGGTGTACTGGAGACCGACGGCTACGTCTCACGTCTGCACGGCGGAAGCACGCGTGTCACGCTCCCCAACGGCCACACCGCTCCGGGCGCGGAGGCCGACGACGACTCCATCGACCTGTCGATCGCGTCGATGGACTCGACCCCGGGCCTGTACGACGCGACGGTGCGCTCGCTGCCCCGCCTCGCGGCGCTGCGCGGCACCAGCGGATACTCGCTGCGCGGACTTCCCGAGCTGCGCAAAGCCGTCGCGCAGCGGTTCCGTGATCGCGGCGCACCGACGTCGGCCGACGAGATCATCATCACCTCCGGTGCTCTCAACGCGGTGAACCTGATCCTCACGGCGATCGGGCGGCGCGGTGAGCGAGCCCTGGTCGAGCAGCCGACGTTCCCTCACGCTCTCGAGGCGCTGAACCGCCACGGGTACCGGCTTCTCCCCACGCCGGTGGACGCCGACGGGTGGGACACGCGGCATCTGAACGAGACGCTGATGAGCTCCCGGCCTCATGTCGCGTATCTCATCCCCGACTTCCACAATCCGACCGGCGCGACCCTCCCCGACGACGAGCGGCCGCGCATCGTGACCACCGCGCGCAACGTGGGCACTCACCTCATCGTCGACGAGACGACGACCGAGCTCGACATCGACCGGGGCTGGGCACCGATTCCCATGGCCGCGGGCGGCCCCAACGTGATCACCGTCGGATCGATGTCGAAGATCGCATGGGGCGGGATGCGCATCGGCTGGGTCCGCGCGGAGCGTTCCGTCATCGCGCGGCTGCTCGCGGTGCGCCCCTCGTTCGAACTCGGTACGGCGCTGCTCGAGCAGTGCATCGCCGTCGAGCTGCTCTCCGACATGCCGGCGCTCAGCGCGCACGTCCGCCGGCGCCTGCGCGCGGGTCGTGGGGCGGTCGAGGCGGGTGTGGCCGGTATCCCCGGGTTCCGGATGCCGCCGACGCCCGGAGGCCTCTCCGCGTGGGTCGACATCGGCGCGCCACTGTCCACCTCGCTCTCCCTCGCTGCGCGCGAACGGCGCCTCGTTCTTCCGCCCGGCCCCCGCTTCACGACGGGCGGCGTGCTCGAGCGCCGGGTGCGCATCCCGATCACGCTCCCACCCGAGCGGATGGCGGAGGCGATGCGGCGATTGACCCTCGCCTGGGGAGACGTGCGCGAGGGAAGCGCATCGCGCACTGCGGAACTCCAACACTCCGCGGTCATCTGATCCGGATGACGAAGACGCCGCCCCGTTCCCGGGGCGGCGTCTTCGTGGGAGCGGGGATACGTCTTCTCAGCGTCCGGGATGACTCACCGGCATCCGATACTCACGCCTCCCCCGTTCCGGTCTGTGGTGTCGGCTCAGCCGACCTTGTGGAGCCAGACGACCCTGGCATCGTCACTCGCGTGACGGAAGGGTTCGAGCTCCTCGTCCCAGGCGGAGCCGAGGGCGATATCGAGCTCGCGCTGCAGCTCGACCGCGCTCCCGGCGGCGATCTCCATCGCGTAGCGGATGCGGTCTTCACCGATCACGATGTTGCCGGCGGCATCGGTCTGGGCGTAGTGGATGCCGAGATCGGGCGTATGCAGCCAACGGCCGCCGTCGCTGCGGGGTGTCGGGTCCTCGGTCACCTCGAAACGGAGGTGTTCCCAGCCGCGAATGGACGTCGCGAGAGCCGCTCCGGTGCCGACAGGGCCGTCCCAGTAGAACTCCGCGCGTCGTGCGCCGTCCAGGACGGGCTGCTCGGCCCAGTCGAAGTTCACCGCACGCCCGATAGCGCGACCCACCGCCCATTCGAGGTGCGGGCAGAGCGCGCGAGGCGCAGAGTGGATGAACACCACTCCGCGTGCGTAAGCCGTCGCCATGATCTCTCCGTTTCATCAGGTGCGTCTTCCCCAACGACCTGAACCACGAAGTGGCGAGAATATGCGGTTGTGCGCCCATTCTCGCCGAGATCCACAGAAATCACAAGCATGTCATTCCATGACGAAGGCCCCGGTCACGGGGACCGGGGCCTTCGGACCGCAATCGGTCGTGGATCTGACGAGGATCAGGCCTCGCTCATGGCCTGCTTGACCTGCTGGCCCTTGGCGGCGTAGTACGCCGCACGAGCGGCGTCCTTGCGCGCCTGCTCGGCATAGCCGAACTCCAGCGTCTCCTGGTCGACCTCATAGTTGGGCACATCGTCGGTGCCGTGGTACTTCTCGATGTAGGCGTCGAGCTCCGGGCCCGAGGTCCACGAGGTGATGAGGCAGTAGCGCGGCTCGGTGCCGTTGTGCGTGGCCGCGTGCCAGAGGCGCTGCGTGTCGACGATGAGCTGCGCACCGGCCGGAAGGGCGATGCGGTACTCGATGCTGGGGTCGGTGCGGTTCTCGCGCAGGACGAAGTAGCTGTCCTTGTCGTCCGTCAGGTTGAAGAAGCCGCGGACCACCCAGCCGGTGCCGTCGGGGTTCAGACGGTTGTTGTCATCCTGGTGCAGGTTGTAGAGGCAGTCGCCGTACGGGGTCGGCTGCAGCTCGATCACGCGGCAGCGGCCGACGTTGGCACCCGGCTCCTGCGCGCGGCGCGTCAGGTTCGGGGCCTTCTCGGTCTGCGAGTCGATCCAGACGCCGTCCTTGTCGGTGCGCGGCGGCTTGTGGTTCCAGAAGCCGTTGCACTCGATGTCACCGAAGGCACTGGCGAGAGGGGCGAAGCGGGTGTCACCCGACGACTTCCAGTCGTTGTACTCGATGTCGAGCCATTCCTTGGGGTCGAGCTCCTGGTTGTAGCTGTCGAGGACGACGAATCCCTTTTCCTCGAGGGCAGCGGACTTGATGTAACCCATGATCGAGTCATGTTCCTTTCATCGGGGGCCAGCACGTTTTAACAGGCCCTGATAAGGCAAGCCTAACAGCGTGGTCCGTGAGCCCTTCGGAGGTCGGCCGTGCATAACCGAATAGACTGATGGGGGCGCCCGGCGAGTCCTCGGCGCCCGTCGCTACGGGAGGACGAGACACCAGCATGAGCACCGCGACCAACGTCGAGGCGACAGCAGTCAACACGATCGAATGGCTCGCGGCAGGGAGCACGACCATCGTCGTCCCCGTGTATCAGCGGCAGTACCGGTGGGACATCGGCGGCTGCGAACGTCTCCTCTCCGACATCCGCGCGGTCGCCGGCGAAGACGATGCCCACCGTCACTTCATCGGCTCGATCCTGTCCGCCGAAGACGGCTCCGCAGCCGACTCCGACCTGATCCTCATCGACGGCCAACAGCGCATCACCACTCTCATGCTGCTGGTGGCCGCCCTGCATCATGCGATCCGCGATACCGACAGCGCCATGGCCGCAGCGCTCGAACGAGTGCTGGTGCGCTCCGACGCTCCGGACCGCACCAAGCTGCGCCCGCACGATGCCTGGGCCGACCTATACGAGTCCGTGGTCCTGGATCGACGCGATGACGCAGACAGAGAGTCGCGCTTCGACGACAACTACGCCTTCTTCCGCAGCCAGATCCACGTCGACGAGGTTCCGGCCATCTGGCGCGGGCTGCAGAAGCTCGAGCACGTGTCGATCACCCTCGGCGCACAGGCGAACGCGCAGCAGATCTTCGAGAGCCTGAACTCGACGGGCGAGCCGCTGCGCGACCACGAGCTCATCCACAACTACATCCTGATGGGCCTGAGCCACGCGGAACAGGTCGACGTCGAGGCCCGGTTCTGGGTTCCGATAGAACGGCACACCGGCGAGGCGATCGGTGCCTTCTGGCGGCATTACCTCGTACTCGTCACCGGACGCGAGGTCGCCGCGAACGGCGAGCACGGCGTGTACAGCGCCTTCCGGCAGTCGTTCCCGCGCGTCGACGTCGACCATCTGCAGGCGGACGCGGCCGAGTGGCGGCACTACGCCGAGATCTACGGCACCCTGCTGGATCCGTCGCGGGAGCAGGACCCGGAGATCGCGCGACAACTGCGCCACGTCAACACGTTCGGCCGCTCCTCTTACCCGCTCGTAATGAGCGCCTACAGCGATCATCTGCGCGGCGTGATCGACCGTGCAGAGCTCATCGAGACGTTGGAGTGGTTGCAGGCCCTCTTCCTCCGCCGCGCCCTCGTGAACCTGCCCGCGGAGAGACTCGTCGCCAGACTGTGCCGAGCGCGCCGCGACGGTCGCGATGCGCTCGCCCGGGCGTTCGCGCGCATCACGCCCTCCGACGAGCGCGTCAGCGCGGTCGTGAAGTACAGCGAGCTCCCCCACCCCGCGTATGTGCTGGGACGGCTCGAAGGTGTCGACGACGTCGACGACTTCGACGTCGAGCACATCGTCCCGACCGTACCCGGAGATGCGTGGTCGGGCGACGGGGAGCGATCGTGGATCGACTATTCCGAAGACGAGCAGAACAGCCACCGCGCCCTCGCTCCGACCCTCGGCAATCTGACCCTGCTCGAGCAGTCGCTGACGGAGCGGGTTTTCGGTGCCTCCTTCCCCGTCAAGCGCTCGGAAGCCTACGCGCACAGCTCCGTGCCGGCCACGCGCGATCTCACCGACCTCGGCTCCTGGAACACGGCGGCGATCACCCGCCGCACGATCGCGCTCACAGCCGACCTCATCCGCATCTGGGCCCGCCCCGCGCTGCCGGAGATCGATGACGACGGCCTGACGCCGATCCTCGATGCGGTCCGTCGCCGCGGATGGCCGACGGGCTGGGAGCGGGAGTTCGACTACGTCGAGTATCGCGGTGAACGCTGGGAGGTTCCCGACGTCAAGTATCTGTTCAACCGGGTCTTCCGTCGCGCCTGGACCGACACGAGAGAGGCCGCCCTGGCCTACTGCGCCGCGCACGGCGGTCCGATCTACCAGGACATGGCCTGGAAGGGACAGTGGGATGAGCTCGACGAGGGTCATTTCCTCTACATGGGCTGGGATTCCAACTACATGATGACCGCGGTGCAGGGCGTGCTCGAGGAGTCGGGCATCGCCTCGGAGGTCTTCGTCAAGTACTCCTATATCGGAAATGTGATGTGAACATGAGCACCATCGTCCGCACGCTGCAGGATCTCACCGTCGAAGAGCACACGCTCACCGTCCCTCTGGTGTGGGACGACCCGGCCGATCACCGCACCATCGAGATCTTCGCCCGCGTGGTCACCCGCGAAGGCGGCGACGCCCTCCCTTACCTGGTCTTCCTCCAGGGCGGGCCAGGGCATGAGGCTCCGCGCCCCTTCCACTCCTCGACATCGCCGGCCTGGCTCGACGAAGCCCTCGCCCACTACCGCCTGGTGCTTCTCGACCAGAGAGGGACCGGCCGGTCCACTCCTGTGGGGGACGGCGACCTCGAGCGCGGCTCGGCCGCCGTCGCCGAGCACCTCACGCATCTGCGCGCCGACGCGATCGTGCGCGACTGCGAGGCCGTGCGCGAGCACCTGGGCGCCACCACCTGGAGCGTGCTCGGACAGTCGTTCGGCGGCTTCACGACCTTGGCGTACCTCTCCACCGATGCCTCCTCCCTCGAGGACGTCTTCATCACCGGAGGCCTCAGCGCCGTGGGGCGGCACCCTGACGACGTGTATGCGCTCTGCTACGACAAGATGCGCGACGCCTCGGAACGCTACTACCGCCGTTTCCCAGAGCACCGCGATGTGATGCGACGGCTCGTCGAGCTGGCGGATGCCGGAGGCATCGTCCTGCCCGACGGAGAAGTCGTCTCCCGCTCACGCCTCCGATCTGTGGGATCGGCACTCGGCACCGACGATGGCTGGCAGACCCTGTGGTCGATTCTGGAGCGCGATCCCTCCTCAAACGCCTTCCGATACGACCTGATGCACGCGATGCCCTACGACGGCCGCAACCCGCTGTACTTCGCCTTCCACGAATCGAGCTACGCCGACGGGCACGCGACCCGGTGGTCGGCCGAGCGCACTGAACCCTCCGACTTCCGCGACGACCCCACGCTGTTCACGGGTGAGCACATCCGGCGCGAGTGGACCGAGACGGTGCCCGCATTCCGGCCATGGCGCGAGGTCGCCCTCGAGCTCGCCGAGTTCGAGTGGCCGAGCATCTACGACGCGTCCGCGATCGCCGGGTCGGAGGCGACCGGTGCGGCCGCGGTCTACGTCAACGACGTCTACGTGCCTTACGAGTTCTCTCTCGAGACGGCGAAGCTCATCCCGGGGGTGCAGCTCTGGCAGACGAGTGAGCACGAGCACAACGGTCTGCGTTCGGGACCGGTGCTGTCACATCTCATCGACCTCACGCACGGTCGCCGCATCCGCTGAACATCTCCTCCTGACGGAGGATGCTCTCGCCTCACCCGACGCCTACTCTGGAGCACATGGAACAGGGAGTGGGCGTGCTCGTCACGGTCGGAGTGCTGCTGCTCCTGGTCTCGGCGGTGATCGTCGTGATCGCCTTCGGCTTCTCGAGGGTGCCGATCGAGAAGAAGTACGAGACCAGTGGAGGGGGACTCGGCGGCGCATTCGACGCCGTCTGGTCTCCGTCTGCGCACGAGGCGGGTATCGAACGCGACCGCCAGACGCAGCGGACGGCCCCGGCACCATCGCCGGGCGATCCTCCGGACACGATCGACGACGGCCGGATCCGACTCGACCTCTGAGGCTTCGGGCACGGCTGCGAACGCAGCGCCCGGGGAACGAAGAAGGCCCCACGCTCGGAGGAGCATGGGGCCTTCTTCGTTGGCGATCGTTACTTGGACGAGCCGCCGAAGCCCTTGAAGCGCTGGTTGAACTTCTCGACGCGGCCGGCCGAGTCCATGATGCGCTGCTTACCCGTGTAGAACGGGTGCGAGGCCGAGGAGATCTCGACGTCGATGACGGGGTACTCCACGCCGTCCAGCTCGATGGTCTTGTCGCTCGACACGGTCGAACGGGTGAGGAACGTCTCGCCCGAACCGAGGTCGCGGAACACGACAGCCTTGTACTCGGGGTGAATGTCAGTCTTCATGGGATTCCTTAGTTGCTGCCCTGGATTGTGCCAGGGACGAGGGAAGTCTGCGGTGCAGAGAGCACCAAGGGTCGATTCTATCAGACCCGGATCAGGATGCTGCGCGGGCGGCGTAGCGGCCGTCCTCGCCGCTGAGCACGATCGGCATGCCGAACGTGTCGCTGAGAGCCTCGGCCGTGAGCGTCTCCGCGATCGGGCCCGCCGCGACCACGGCACCGTCCCGGATCAGCATCACGTGGGTGAATCCCACGGGGATCTCCTCCACGTGGTGCGTCACCATCAGCATGGCCGGGGTGGTCGGCGAGGACGCGTACCCGCTGAGGAGCGCGAGGAGCTCTTCACGAGAGCCGAGATCGAGCGAAGCCGTGGGCTCGTCGAGAAGCAGGAGCTCGGGGTCTGTCATGACGGCACGCGCGATCTGGACCCTCTTCTGCTCGCCGTCGCTGAGGGTGCCGAAGGTGCGGTCGGCCAGATGGTCGAGACGCCAGTCGCCGAGGACGCGGAGCGCGCGGCGCTCGTCGATGGCCTCGTAGCTCTCGTTCCAGCGGCCGAGCACGGAGTACGCGGCCGTGAGCACGGTGTTGAGAACCGTCTCGTCCCGGGGCACACGCTTGGCCATGGCCGACGAGGCGAAGCCGATGCGCGGGCGCACCTCGAACACGTCGGTGCGGCCGAGCGTCTCCCCCAGCACCGTCACCGTTCCCGACGTCGGGTGCATGAGAGTGTCGGCCAGCTGCAGGAGCGTGGTCTTTCCCGCGCCGTTCGGGCCGAGGATCACCCATCGTTGATCGTCGTCGACCTTCCAGGTCACGTGATCGATGATGTTGCGCCCCTCACGGCGCACGACGACGTCGGTGAATTCCAGAGCGCTCGGCATGCCTTCAGCCTATCGGCTCAGGCGGTCAGCTCCGCGTAGAGCGCGCGCGTCGTCTCGGCGATCGCCGCCCAGCTGAACTCCTCGCGCGCCCGCTCCCGTCCGGCCTCGCCGTACGCGCGTGCCCGATCCTGATCCATCGCCACCTCCGTGAGCACGGCGGCCAGATCCGCGACGTAGCGGTCAGGGTCCACCGGCGTGCCGGTGCCGTCCTGAACCTGCTCGATCGGGACGAGACGCCCGGTCACACCGTCGGCGACGACCTCGGGGATCCCGCCGGTCGCGGTCCCGACGACCGCCGCCCCGCACGCCATCGCCTCCAGGTTCACGATCCCGAGGGGCTCGTAGACGGACGGGCAGACGAACGTCGTCGCGGCCGTCAGGACCGCCGACAGCTCGTCGCGCGGCAGCATCCGCTCGATCCAGATCACCCCGTCCCGCTCCTGCTGGAGCAGTCGGACACCTTCTTGGACCTCCGCCATGATCTCCGGTGTGTCCGGCGCTCCGGCGCAGAGCACCAGCTGCACCTCTGGCGGCAGCAGACGCGCGGCCTGCAGCAGAAACGGCAGCCCCTTCTGCCGCGTGATGCGACCGACGAAGACGACCGACGGTCGAGCAGGGTCCATTCCGATCGATCGCAGGAACTGGTCGTCGCGTACCGGACGCCAGCGTTCGACGTCGATCCCGTTGTGGATCACCCGCACCTTCGCCGGGTCGACCTGCGGGTAACTGCGCAGGATGTCGGCACGCATCCCCGCGCTCACAGCGATCACCGCTGCGGCGTTCTCATAGGCCAGGCGCTCGATCCCACTGGAGACGGCGTAGCCGCCGCCGAGCTGCTCCGCCTTCCATGGTCGAAGGGGTTCGAGGCTGTGCGCCGTGAGCACGTGGGGGATGCCGTGCAGCTGCGAGGCGAGATGCCCGGCGAAGTTCGCGTACCAGGTGTGGCTGTGCACCAGATCGGCCTCGGCGATGGCCGACACGATCTCCAGATCCGTGCCGAGCGTCTGCAGAGCGGCGTTCGCCCCGGCGAGCTCGGAGGGCGTGCGGTAGGCGAAGGTGCCCGCCTCGTCACGGGGTGCGCCGAACGCACGGACCCGGACGTCGACGTGCTCCCTGAGGGCCGCGACGAGCTCGGCGACGTGCACGCCGGCACCGCCGTAGACCTCCGGCGGGTACTCCTTCGTGATCATTTCAACTCGCATGTCTGAACGCTAGTACAGCGACGATGATGGCATCTATGGTGGAGCCATGTCCGCTCCAAAGAAGGTCTTCGGGATCATCCTCGCCGGCGGCGAGGGCAAGCGCCTCATGCCTCTCACGGCCGATAGAGCGAAACCCGCAGTGCCCTTCGGCGGACAGTACAGACTCATCGACTTCGCGATCTCGAACCTCATCAACTCCGGGTTGCGGCAGATCGTGGTGCTGACGCAGTACAAGTCGCACAGCCTCGACCGACACATCTCGCAGACCTGGCGGATGTCGGCGCTCCTCGACTCCTACGTGACCTCCGTGCCGGCCCAGCAGCGCCTCGGCAAACGGTGGTTCTCGGGCTCCGCCGACGCGATCCTGCAGAGCATGAACCTCATCAACGACGAGAAGCCCGACATCGTCGTCGTGATCGGCGCCGACCACGTGTACCGGATGGACTTCCGCCAGATGCTCGAGGCGCACATCGAGTCCGGTGCCAAGGCGACCGTCGCCGGCATCCGTCAGCCGCTCGCGCTCGCGTCGCAGTTCGGCGTGATCGACGCCGACGCGGAGTCCGGACGGATCAAGCAGTTCCTCGAGAAGCCGACCGACATCGCGGGCCTCGAGGATTCGCCCCACGAGGTCCTCGCCTCGATGGGCAACTACATCTTCGACGCCGACGCGCTGATCGCCGCCGTCGAGGCCGACGGGGAGTCTCCCGTGTCCGGGCACGACATGGGGGGCGACATCGTCCCCTACTTCGTCGAGCGCGGCGAGGCCGGCTACTACGACATGAAGCAGAACGAGGTCCCCGGTTCTTCTCCACGCGACCGGTCGTACTGGCGGGACGTGGGGACGATCGACTCGTTCTTCGACGCACACCGGGACCTCATCTCGACGCTTCCCGTCTTCAACCTCTACAACATGGAGTGGCCGATCCACTCGCAGGCCGTCAACTCCCCGCCGGCGAAGTTCGTCAGGGACTCGGTCGGACGGATCGGCAACGCGATCGACTCGATCGTCTCCCTCGGCTCGGTGCTGTCCGGAACGCACCTGGAACGCAGCGTCGTCGGTCCGTGGACACTCGCCGGAGGAGGATCGACCATCACCGACTCGGTCGTGTTCGACCACGTGCACGTCGGCCAGGGGGCACGCATCCACCGGGCGATCCTCGACAAGAACGTGGTGCTGGCTGATGGAGCGACGGTCGGTGTGGACCGTGAACGCGACCTGGCGCGCGGCTTCACCGTCACGGAGTCCGGCATCACCGTCGTGGGCAAGGGCATCTTCATCGACCGCTGAGCACGTCACGCCGCACACCGACCCCTCGAGCGATCGCTAGGCTCGACGGGTGACCAGCGCGCGCTTCCTCGTCGTCCTCGATGCCGATTCCACCCTCATCCGCAACGAGGTGATCGAGTTGCTCGCCGACGAAGCCGGACGGCGTGCCGAGGTGCAGGCTGCCACCGAAGCGGCGATGCGCGGTGAGGTCGACTTCTCGACGAGCCTGCGCTCGCGGGTCTCGGCTCTGAAAGGTGTACCGGTGTCGGCCTTCGAGCGCGTCCGCGCGCGCATCGAGCCCACGCCCGGCGTGCGAGAGCTGACTGCGGCCGTCCACGACCGCGGCGGGGTGGTGGGCGTCGTCTCCGGAGGATTCCACGAGATCCTCGACAGCGTCGCGCCGGCCCTCGGCGTCGATCGCTGGCGAGCCAACCGCCTCGACGCCGCAGAAGGCGTGCTGTCCGGCCTGGTCGACGGTGACATCGTCGACGGCGCGGCGAAGGCATTGTCGCTCCGGGAGTGGGCGGCGGAACTCGGGGTCGCTCCCCGGGCGACCATCGCGATCGGCGACGGTGCGAACGACCTGCCGATGATGGCGGTCGCCGGTCTCGGTCTCGCCTTCAACGCGAAGCCCGCCGTTCGGGAGGCCGCGAGCCTCGTCATCGGCCCGCAGGACTTGGCGGAGGTCATCGCCCTGCTGCCGTAGGGGGAACGCTGTGGTGAAAGTCCGACGCCACCGCTAGCGTCAGCTCATGGACATCATCCTCGTCCCGGGACTCTGGCTCGATGCGTCCAGTTGGGAAGAGGTGATCCCTGCCCTCGAACAGGCTGGGCATCGCGCACATCCCCTCACCCTCCCCGGCCTCGGCGCGCCCGCCTCCATCTCCGCGGGGATCGGCATCGCCGAATGGATCGACGCCGCCGCCCATGCCGTGGACGCCCTGCAGGGACAGATCGTGGTGGTGGGTCACAGCGGCGGGGGCAACGTGGCATGGGGAGTCGCCGATGCCCGTCCCGAGCGCCTGAAGCGGGTCGTCTTCGTGGATACCGTGCCACCCCCTCCCGGAAGCGGCATCAGCGAGTTCGGGATCGTGGACGGGGTCGTGCCCTTCCCCGGTTGGAACTTCTTCCCGGACGAGGATGTGAGCGACCTCGACGACGCGACTCGAGCGCGCACGGCTCCCCTCACCCGCAGCGTTCCCGCGAGGGTGCCGACCGACGGCATCGTCCTGGAGAACCGCTCACGCCATCGGGTTCCGGTGACGCTGCTGATGGCTGGCCTCGATCAGGCGGCGTTCGACGAGATGATCGACGAGTGGGGTGCGTACGCCGACGAATACCGGTCGATCGATGACGCCGAGGTCGTGCGCATCGGCTCCGGCCACTGGCCGCAGTTCTCAATGCCCGAACGGCTCGGTGCGCTGATCAACGCGGCGATCGCGCGCTGAACACCGGTCTCGGGGTCAGTGCCCCATCCCGAGGCCGCCATCGACGGGGATGACCGCACCGGAGATGTACCCGGCGTCGTCGCCCGCGAGCCACGTCACGACGCCCGCGACCTCATCGGGGGTGGCGAAGCGTGCGGCGGGGATGCTCGCCTTGTACTGCTTCTGTGTCTCCTCAGGGAGCTCCGCGGTCATGTCGGTCTCGATGAACCCGGGAGCGACGACATTGGCGGTGATCCCCCGAGCGCCGAGCTCGCGGGTGATCGAACGGGCGAAGCCGACCAGAGCGCTCTTCGACGCCGAGTAGTTGGCCTGGCCTGCGGAGCCGTAGAGTCCGACGACGCTCGAGATCAGGATGATGCGGCCGAAGCGCGCGCGGAGCATCCCTTTCGAGGCACGCTTGACGACACGGAACGTGCCCCCGAGGTTCGTCGCGACCACACTGTCGAAGTCGTCCTCGCTCATGCGCATCAGCAGGGTGTCCTTGGTGATGCCCGCATTCGCGACGACGATCTCCACCGGGCCCAGCTGCTGCTCCACCTCGGTGAACGCCGCATCGAGCGCGGCCGCATCCGTGACATCCGCCCGGACCGTGAGAGTCCCCTCCGGCCCCTCGCCGCTGCGAGCGGTGACCGCGACGCGGTATCCGTCCCGCACGAAACGCTCCGCGATCGCGCGGCCGATACCGCGGTTTCCGCCGGTGACGAGGACGACGCGCTCAGCGCTCATGGGGACACTCCTGCTCTGGCCGGTGGCTCGGGGTTCCGAGCCGTCATCGATCCTACCGACGATGCCCGCGACGACCGTCGTGCCTCGTTTGACAGGTCTGGACGCTGCTGGGACTCTGTTCGAGACGAAAGGCTTCCTCGTGAGCGAAAACCACATCCCGTCTCCCGGTGCCGAGCCGCCGTTCACACCGCCACCGCCCCCGGTCCGGATTCCCGCAGCCCCTGCGTCCGCCGCTGCGCTTCCCGCGTACCCGATGCAGCCCCCGCCGCAGCCGACGCAGAGCTATCCCGGTGCCCCGCCCACCTATGCACCCCCCGGCGGACTCCCGCCCGCACAAGCGGCATACGCCCCGTACGCTGCACCGACCTACCCCGCCGTCGCGCCGCGTCCCACGAGTGGACTCGCCGTCGCAGCGCTGATCTGCGGAATCGCCGGGGTCGTCCTGTTCTGGGCCCTCATCCCGGTCCTCGCGTCGATCGCGGCGGTCATCACCGGTCACATGGCGCTCGGACAGATCAAGCGCGACCCCGGGATCGGCGGGCGCGGACTTGCCATCGCCGGCCTGATCCTCGGGTACGCGGTGATCGCGCTCAGTGCCATCACGCTCGTGGGCACCATCATCAGCTTCCTGTTCGTCGGCGCATTCAGCCTGCCTTTCCTCTTCTCGACCTGAGCGGGAGCAACGGCACGCCGGGAGGCTCGTACCGGCGTAGGCTTGAAGCATCGTGAAGAACGCGCGTCAAGTCCCGGCCGTCACCTCACTGCCGCAGTCTCCGCGGGATGAGGCAGACCATCGTGTGCGCCGTTACGTACTGACGATGTCCATCCGCATCGCGTGCTTCGCTCTGATGGTGCTGGTCCAGCCGTACGGGTGGTACACCTGGGTCTTCGGGATCTCCGCCGCCGTGCTGCCGTACATCGCCGTGGTCTTCGCCAACGCGGGCAGCGACAGCACCGAGACCGGTGCCGAGTCGCCGGTTCAGGAGTTGGCCGCCCCGGGGCCCGCACCGATCGAGAGCCAGCCCGCGACACCCCCGGTGTTCACGATCCACGAAGGCCCGAAGGACCGATGACAGACCTCGAATGCTCGCGTGCCGGTTGCCGGAGCGCGGCGACCAGACAGGTCGTGTGGCGCAACCCCCGCATCCATGCCGCCGATCGGGAGAAGATCTGGTTGGCGTGCGATGAGCACGTCGCCTACCTGCGCGACTATCTGGCGGCACGTGACTTCCCTGTCAGTGTTCGGGATGGGATCCCCGCATGAGCGGACGTCTGACCCGATGGGCCGTCTACGTGCTCATCGCGATCGGTTTCGCGGTCGCGTGCGTCTTCCTGTCGAACTGGCAGTTCGAGCGCAACGAGACCAGAGCCGCTCAGATCGAGCTCGTTGAAGAGAACTACGACGCGAAGCCTGTTCCCCTCTCCGACCTCATCGGGGAAGACGGTGCCCTCGATCCCTCCGACGAGTGGCGACCGGTGATCCTGCAGGGCGAATACCTCGCCGACCAGCAGCTCCTGGTGCGCAACCGCCCGCACGGCGGGACGAGCGCCTTCGAGGTGCTCGTGCCGTTCCGCGACGTCGATGGTCGCATCTTCATCGTCGATCGCGGCTGGGTGCCACCGGGTGACGGGGACGCGCCGGATTCGGTGCCAGCGCCGCCGGAGGGCGAAGCCGAGGTCACCGTGCGTCTTCGCCCGGGTGAGCAGGTTCCGGCATCGGGCCGTGGCGCGCCCGAAGGTCAGGTGCCGACCATCAATCTGCCGACCATCGCCGATCTCGTCGACGGTGACGTGATCACCGGAGCCTACGGACGGATGATCAGCGAGGACCCGGCCGGCACAGGGACGCTGGGGGGATTCGACTCCCCCACCGACGATCCGGGTCCGCACCTGTCGTATGCCATCCAGTGGATCCTCTTCGCGCTGATGGGCTTCATCTTCATCGGATACATCATCCGGACGGAGATCGTGAAGCACCGCGAGGAGGTCGAGGGAGTCCAAGCCCCCGTCAAGAAGTCGCGCCGCAAGGACCACGACGCCGACGTCGAGGACGAACTGCTCGACGTGCGGTGACTGTTCAGCCGGTGCTCGCTCGGTCCGACCATGGCATCGGGCGCTCCGGCAGCCGCGAGCTGTCGTCCGGAAGGTGCGGCAGTTCCTCGCCGCCGGCGCGGAGACAGAGCCAGCGCAGTTCGCCCGGACTGTCCGGTCGCGCCCGCCACGTGCGAGCGGCGCCCTGACCGACGCGGATCACGGTACCGGGGCCGACCGCGCGATCGTGCGGCATCGAAGCCACCATGGTGGGTGCGCCACTCGTCGAGCGACCCGATCTCGAGCACCTGATAACCGCTCATGTCCGCTCCCCTGCGACTCTATATCTCGCCACACCGGCGGCCTCGCCCGTCACGCTGCGGCTCCAGCCGCCCTCCGCGCGCTGAAAGACGATCCGGCTGTGGTTCCGGTCCGCCGATCCCTGCCAGAACTCGACGCGCGCCGGGACGATCCTCCAGAGCACCCATTCCCCCGGCGCGACACCGCGACGAGCGTCAGCCGACCGCGCGGCGAGATCTGCGGCGCTCTCCGCCTCGGACGCTTCCTGGATCATTCCCCGGACCCGCACGGCCCGTCGGAGCGGCTGCCACCAGAAGTTCAACGCCGCGGCAGGGCGTGCGGCGATCTGCTCGCCCTTGCGGGACGAGCGCGTCCCGGCGAACGCCCATCCTCGCGCGTCGACGCCCTTGAGGATCAGTGTCCTCGCATCCGGCACGCCGTCATCGTCGACCGTCGCCAGGGTCGCCGCGTGCGGTTCCGCGACCCCGCTCTCGGCGGCCTCCCCGATCCAATCGACGAAGAACGGCACGGGATCTTCGGGAAGCCCTGCGAGATCGAGCGGCGGCGCGACTCCGGTGAGGGAAGGCTGCGCACGCAACCAGTCGCTGATGTCTGACGAGGACGGGGGATGCGCGAACGGCATGCTCTCGACTATGCCATGGGTCCGCCCCGGGCAGGGCCGAGTGGTCAGGCGAGTTCGGCAGAGGCGGAACCCACCGGGAGCGGCCCCAGGAGGTCGATCAGCTCGCCGAGCGTCGAGACCCGGCGGGTGTCTCCCGCCCACTTCTGGTGCCCGCCGTCGAAATGGACGAACTCCGCGCCGAGATCGTCCGCGATCTCTCGATCGTGATTGGTGTCGCCGACGACGAGCACATCATGCGCAGCCATCCCGGATGTCGCCAGCCATCGCGAGATCACATCGTGCTTGGAGGCGCGGAAGGGATCGTCGATCGACAGCACCGCTTCGAACGCCTCGCCCAGGTCGTGCGGGGCCATCTGCCGAGCGAGGGCATCCGGAAGAGTCGCCGAAGCGAGGACCTGGCGGATCCCTCGCTCACGGAGCACCGCGAGCGTGGCCCGCACGTCGGAGTGGAGCGGCGCCTCGCCGACGCGCTGGGCGAGCAGGTCGAGATACGTGGTTGCGGCCGACACGAATCGGTCGTCCCCGAGTCCGAACGAGCGGTAGAAGTCCCGGATCGGGAAGCGGAAGACGGATCGGTACGCGTGCTCGTCGGCGAGCGGTTCGAGCGCGTGCTCCTCGAGCACGGCGTTCATGACCTGACGGCAGATCTCGGCATCGTCGAGCAGCGTGCCGTTCCAGTCCCAGCAGATCGCGCGGATGTGACCCAGCTCCATGTCCGTCACGATATCCCGGGCCGCCGACACGGAACCGACCCCCTAGGCGAGCTCGATGAGGTCCTGGTACTCCTGGCTCCAGATGTCCTCGACCCCGTCCGGCAGGATCAGCACACGTTCGGGGTTGAGTGACTGCACGGCACCGGGGTCGTGCGAGACGAGCACGACTGCTCCCTCGTAGTGCGCGAGCGCACCGAGGATCTCCTCGCGCGAGGCAGGATCGAGGTTGTTGGTCGGCTCATCGAGCAGCAGCAGGTTCGCCGACGACACGACCAGCGTCGCGAGCGACAGACGGGTCTTCTCACCACCGGAGAGGACGCCGGCGGGCTTGAGCACGTCGTCACCCGTGAACAGGAACGACCCGAGCACCTTGCGCGCTTCGGTCTCCGTGATGTGCGGAGCCGCCGAGACCATGTTCTCGAGCACCGAGCGGTTCACGTCGAGGTTCTCGTGCTCCTGCGCGTAGTAGCCGACCTTGAGGCCGTGCCCCGGCTCGAGCTGTCCCGTATCGGGCTGGTCGACGCCGGCGAGCATCCGCAGCAGGGTGGTCTTTCCTGCACCGTTGAGTCCGAGCACGACGACCTTGGAACCGCGATCGATCGCCAGGTCGACGTCGGTGAAGATCTCGAGCGAGCCGTACGACTTCGAGAGGCCGGAGGCCATCATCGGCGTCTTGCCGCAAGGAGCGGGCTTCGGGAAGCGCAGCTTCGCCACCCGGTCCTCCTGACGCACCTCGTCCAGTCCTGCGAGCAGCTTCTCGGCGCGCGCGATCATCTGGTGAGCAGCAGCGGCCTTCGAAGCCTTCGCACCGAAGCGGGCGGCCTGGAGCTGCAGGGTCGTCGCCTTCTTCTCGGCGTTCGCGCGTTCCTTCTTGCGACGCTCCTCATCAGCCACCCGCTGACGCAGGTAGTTCTTCCAGTTCATGTTGTATGTGTCGATGATCTGGCGGTTCGCGTCGAGGTAGAACACCCGGTTGACGGTCTCGCCGACGAGCTCCACATCGTGACTGATCACGATCAGCCCGCCCTTGTAGCCCTTGAGGAACTCGCGCAACCACACGACGCTGTCGGCGTCGAGGTGGTTGGTCGGCTCGTCGAGGATCATCGTCTGCGCGTCGGAGAAGAGGATGCGCGCGAGTTCGATCCGACGGCGTTGACCGCCGGACAGCGTCGACAGCGGCTGGTCGAGGATACGGTCGGGAAGCGACAGGTTGTTGGCGATGGACGCGGCTTCGGCTTCGGCCGCGTAGCCGCCCTGCGCCTCGAACTGCTCGGTGAGTCGGGCGTAGCGCTTCATGGCCTTGTCGGCCACCGCGGGGTCGTCGGAACCCATGGCGAGGGCCGCCTCGGTCATGCCGAGGTTGAGCTGACCGAGCCCGCGGGCATCGAGGATGCGCGTACGCGCGAGGTCTTCGGGATTGCCCGAACGAGGGTCCTGCGGCAGGTAGCCGAGTTCCCCGGAGCGGGTGACGCTTCCGCCCGACGGGAGCACGTCACCGGCGAGCACCTTGGTGAGCGTGGTCTTCCCGGCCCCGTTGCGGCCGACGAGTCCGATCTTGTCTCCGTCGGCGACGCGGAACGAGACGTTCTCCATCAGCAGGCGCGCGCCAACGCGGATCTCGAGGTCGTGCACGGCAAGCACAGCGGACGTCCGTTCTTTCGGGGAGGTTGTCGGCCGATCGGCCAGCCTCCCAGTATAAGCGGCGTCGCCGGGAGTCGCGCTCAGCAAGATCACTCCGAAGGGTGAGGGTTCCGATACCCGAGAGGGATGCCCGGCTCGGGGTCCGCTGCATAACGTACGGGAGTGGACATCCTCAACGAGCTCATCATGCAGGCGATCGCCTCGCCCTGGCTGTACCTGGTCCTGTTCGCCGTCACCGTCATCGACGGCTTCTTCCCCCCGGTTCCCAGCGAGACCGTGCTCGTCGCCGCGGCGGCGGTCACCGCCTCCACCGGCGAGGGAAACCTGGTGCTCCTCGGGCTCGTCGCCGCGATCGGTGCGGCGATCGGAGACAACCTCGCCTTCGTCATCGGGCGAGCGGTGGGCACGACGAGGTTCGCCTGGATGCGACGCCCCCGGGTGGCGGCGGCATTCGCTCACGCCCAGCGCGCACTCGACCGTCGGAGCGCGACGCTCATCCTCGGTGCCCGCTACATCCCGGTCGGTCGGGTCGCCGTCAACATGAGCGCGGGCGCTCTCCACTTCCCCTGGCGGCGCTTCCTCCCCTTGAGTCTCATCGCCGGGGTCAGCTGGAGCGTGTTCAGCCTCGCGATCGGTCTGCTCGCCGGCGCCTGGATCAAAGACCAGCCCCTGCTCAGCGCCGGGCTCGGCATCGTCATCGCCCTCGTCATCGGGTTCGTGATCGACCGGATCGCCGCGGCCCGTCGCCGCCGTGCGCCGGCGCCCCAGCTGGCAGGATGACAGTCATGGCACGACGCCGGGAGCGCACACCGCTCCGCCAACGGATCAACCGCCGCACCTCCGCCCTCGTGGCGCTGGGTGCGGCGGTCGTGGCGCTGTACGCGGTGCTCGTCCCGCTGCAGACCCTCCTGTACGGCACACCGCTGCCGCTGTCGTTCATCCTCGGAGCTGTGCTGTGCGCTTCGCCGCTCCTCGCGATCTCACGTCCTCGCTGGGCTCTCATCCTGTTCACGGCGAGTGCGTTCACCCTGCCGCTCACGGTCGTGCCGGAGCTGGCGATCCAGTCTCCCTGGCCGTGGTCCGTTCCGGCACTCCTCGTCTTCGTCCTCTTCGTCGGCGTCGTCACTTTCCTCCATGGGACGAGGATCGGTGCCTTCGCCCTGATCCTCGGGGCGATCGCCTCGCTTCTCGCCCCCGTGCTCCGGCCCGACATGGTCGCCCTCCCGGCGTCATCCGCCAGTGCGACCGCCGACCTGATCGTCACGACTGCAGTCGCCTCCGCGATGTTCCTCATCGCAGCGCTGATAGCCGGGCGGGTCCGCGTCGCCGCCGAGCTGACGCGCGAGAAGGAGCACAGCGCGCTCGAGGAGGCCAGGCGCGCGCTCGTCGAAGAGCGCACACGGATCGCCAGGGAGCTGCACGACGTCGTCGCCCACAGCATGTCGGTGATCCAGGTGCAGGCCTCGACGGCCAAGTATCGGATTCCCGAGCTCGGCACCGCCGCCATCACGGAGTTCGACGACATCGCCGCCACCGCCCGGACCTCGCTCACGGAGATGCGACGCATGCTCGGGGTGCTCCGCACGGAAGACCAGAGCGCCGAACTGGCCCCGCAGCAAGGTGTCGACGACATCCCCGCCCTGGTCGACAGCATCCGCCGCGCCGGTGTCGACGTCGGACTCGTCCTCGAGGGAACCGAAACTGCCTCCGCCACACCTGCTGTCCAGATCGCCGCGTTCCGCATCGTGCAGGAGGCACTGAGCAACGCCGTGCGACACGCACCCGGTGCGCGCATCGCCGTGCGCGTGCGCGCAGAGGCGCGCAGCATCCACATCCAGGTGCACAACGACGCACCGCCGCACCGCGCCGAGAGTCACGGCACCGGTTACGGGCTCCGGGGTATGCGGGAGCGCGCCGAGATCCTCGGCGGCAGTCTCTCCGCCGGCCCCGCGTCCGACGGAGGATGGGATGTCGACGCCGTCCTCCCCCTCGACGCCGCCCCGGCCGGCACGCCTTCATCCCCTTCCCCTGACAAGGAGAGCCTGTGACCATCAGCGTCCTCATCGCCGACGACCAGGCCATGGTTCGAGCGGGGTTCGCCGCGCTCCTCGACGCCCATGACGGCATCCGCGTGGCCGGGCAGGCGGCGAACGGTGCGGAAGCGGTC
Source organism: Microbacterium sp. UBA3486 (assembly GCF_002377845.1). Lineage (NCBI taxonomy): Bacteria > Bacillati > Actinomycetota > Actinomycetes > Micrococcales > Microbacteriaceae > Microbacterium > Microbacterium sp. UBA3486. Next base: position 36,476 of record NZ_DFQP01000085.1, on the reverse strand, counting down.
ACCCTCGCCGCGCGTCTCGATCCCGATGTGATCCTCATGGATGTGCGCATGCCGGAGCTCGACGGGATCGAGGCGACGAGGCGCATCCTCGGCCCCTCCTATCCAGCCGCGCACGTACCTCGAATCCTGATGCTCACCACATTCGACATCGACGACTACGTGTACGACGCGCTCGAGGCCGGCGCCAGCGGCTTCCTGCTGAAGGATGCTCTACCGGAGGAGCTCGTGCACGCGGTTCGGGTCGTCGCGGACGGCGATGCGCTGCTCGCGCCCAGCGTGACGCGCCGCATGATCGAGCAGTTCGCCGGCCGCCGCCCCCGCGCACCGCGCTCGGCGACGGCTCTCGCCGAGCTCACGGATCGCGAGCGCGAGGTGCTCGTGCTCATCGGTCGAGGTCGTTCCAACACCGAGATCGCCGCCGATCTCTTCATCGCAGAGCAGACCGTCAAGACGCATGTCGGCAAGGTGCTCGCCAAACTGAGCCTGCGAGACCGCGTGCACGCCGTGATCCTCGCGTACGACACCGGACTCGTCGAACCGTCGTCCTGACTCACCCCGTCGTAGGGGGTCGTGACGGCACCCACGGGTGATGCCCTCGCCGGCACCACCTCCATAGTCTCCTGGAACACCGCTTCCGAGGAGGACTCATGGCCATCGTCCAGGCACCGCGCGCCGTCAGCACCACGGCTCCCCCACGCGCATCCCGCGACACCGGGATCGACTTCCTCCGGGCCCTCTGCGTCCTCGGGGTCGTGCTCCTGCACGCCATCATGGTCGGCGTCACCGTGACCGATTCCGGACCGGTCTTCGCCAATGCCAGCGACGGGACCGGATGGATCGCGCCGCTCAGCTGGTTCCTCCAGGTGATGCCCCTGTTCTTCGTCATCGGAGGGTTCTCGGGTCTGCTGGCCTACCGGCGGATGCATCAGCGCGGAGGCACGGCCATCGGCTTCGTCGCCGGCCGTGTGCATCGACTGCTGCGTCCGGCGATCTTCACGATCGCGGTCATCGCACTCGCACTCGCGCTGCTCACGGTCTTCGGCGTTCCCGCCGACCTCATCGCGACGGCGGGATTCCGATACGGGCAGCCGCTCTGGTTCCTGGGCGTCTTCCTGCTCTGTCAGGCTCTGCTCCCTCTTCTCGCCTCCGCCCACGAACGCGCACCGCTGCGCACGATCGGCGCGCTGGTGCTCGCCTCGATCACCGTCGACGTGCTGCGCACAGCCACCGGCATCGACGGGCTGGGGTTCCTGAACCTCGCTTTCGTGTGGATGACCCTCCAGCAGCTCGGGTTCTTCCTGGCCGACGGCAGCATCGACCGCCTCGCCAGGCGCGTACGCGCCACCGCCGGGCTCACGGCCCTCCTTCTGCTCGTCGCGACCTTCGCCTTCGGCATCTACTCCCCCGACCTCATCGCGAACATCAACCCGCCGACCGCGGCGCTCCTCCTCGTCGGAGTTGCGCACACCAGCCTGCTGTCACTGCACCGCGAGCGTCTCGAACGGTTCAGCCGTCGGCCGCGGGTCGCCGCGTTCACCGCCTTCGTGACGGTGCGCACCATGACGATCTACCTCTGGCACATGCCGGTACTGCTCCTGATGGCCGGTGTCACCGCGGTGTACGCACTCGTCGCCGGAGCCAGCCTGCCGGCGTTGGACAGCGCGGGATGGTGGGCCGGGCGTCCCCTCTGGCTGGCGACGGCTCTCGCTCTCACCGCTCTCGTCGCCGTCGCCTTCACGCGATTCGAGTCGCAGCCCGCGCCCTCGGCGACGACCTCGATGCACCGCATCGTCATCGGAACCTTGAGCGGCCTGGTCGGGATCGTGCTCCTTCTGGTGCTCGGCACCTCGGTATCGACCGCGCTGATCGCGATCGCGCTGATCGGCGCCGCGCTGCGACTCTCGTCGCTGTCGGCTTCTCAGCGACCGACACAGCGAGCACGAGTCGCAGTCAACGCGCCAGTGCCGGCCTGAGTCAGACGATGCCCCGGGCCGCCAGCGCTTCGCCGACGTCATCCGCGTGCCGCAATGCGAGCACCAGCAGCGGCACGACGGTGCGGATCCCCAGGCGCACATCGCGGGCCTGCTCGGCTTCGCGCACGCGTGCGGCGAACCCGGCGATCACCGGGACTGTCGTGAGGGTGAGCGATATCGTCAGCGCCACCGCCTCCGGATCGACCCCCATGCTGCGAAGCGGACGGAGGAGACGATGGAGCACCGCGAGAAGGTCCGACATCCGAGTGGTCAGGGTCAGCAGGCTCGCCAGGAGGAGCACCGCCACGACCCTCCCTGTGCTGATCCACGCGGCGACGGGCGACACGAAGATGAGCAGCGCCGCGGCGAGGACGAGGACGATCCAGCGCAGACGCCAGGCCTCCGTGACGAGCACACGGAACGGCAGTCCGCTCAGGCCGTACAGCCCCACGACGATCGCGAGCGAGACGCCGATGCTCAGCGAGTCGTGCGGATACAGCGAGAGCACGAGGGCGCCGACAGCCAGGGCCGCGAGTTTGAAGCCTGCCGGCGCTCGATGGATGAGCCCCGTTCCCGGACGGTAGAGCGGGATCATGCGCACGCCCGCCGGTAGGCGTCGATCACGCGCGCCGGCTCACCGGAGGCGGCGATCCTCCCGTCCTCGAAGAGCAGCGCGGCGTCGCAGCGGGCAGCGAGGTCGAGGTCGTGCGTGACCACCACCACTTGCGCCTGCTGTGCGAGCAGGAGGTCGCCGATGCGGCGGGCGTTCCGTAGATCCAGCAGCGTGGTCGGCTCGTCGGCGACGATCACGCGCGGTTGCGCGATGAGCACCGACGCCAGCGCGAGCATCTGCTTCTGCCCACCGGACAGCATCGATGCCGGGACCTCGGCGTGCGCGCCCAGTCCGTTCGTCTCGAGGGTCTCCTGGACGCGCGCGGCCACTTCCGCCTTCGGGCGACCGCGCAACGACAGCGCGAGATCCTCGGCCGGTGTCGGCATGAGGATCTGCGCATCCGGATTGGTGAAGACGAAGCCCACGAGGCGGCGCACCGCTGCACGCTCCTGCACGGTGTCATGTCCGTGCACACGCACGGTGCCGCTGTGGGGTGTGACGAGTCCGTTCAGCAGCCTCGCGAACGTCGACTTTCCCGAACCGTTCGCCCCGATCACGGCGATCGTGGAAGCCGTGAGCTCGACGCTGATGTCATGCAGCACCGAACGTCCGTCGAGTTGCACCGACACCCGCTCGAGCGTGATCGGAGCCCCGGCGACCTGAGGGCACCCCGTCATCTGATCTCCCCGTCACGGTCCTGAACACTGTTCACCTGAACGTCGTTCACTATAATCGGAGCATGAGTCCCGAGCACAATCCGGCACGTCACGACCGCGACAGCGTGGCCAGGCGCGCTCTCGCCCTGCTCGACGAGGTGGGACTCGCCGATCTCTCGATGCGGCGCATCGCCGCAGGGCTCGACGTGCAACCCAGCGCGCTCTACTGGCACTTCGCGAGCAAGCAGGAGCTGCTGGCCGAACTCGCCGACCGGATCACCGCATCGATCCCTCACGGGAGCACCGACGTCCTCACGACCGCGCGCGGCATCCGCGACGCACTCTTCGCCTACCGTGACGGCGCCGAACTGGTCCTCAGCACCTATGCGCTCCAACTCGGCTCGTCGCAGGCGCAGACCGCGCTGACCGATGCGCTCCGCGCGCAGGGAGCCCCCGATGCGGATGACCGTGGAGCCGCGATCCTGCATTTCGTGCTCGGACACGCAACGCTCGTCCAACAGCGCATGCATGCCGACAGCCACGGCGCTCTGCCCGACGCCGGCGCTCTCGACGTCACCGCCGGACTCGATGGCGTGTTCGACCTCGGGGTGACCGCCCTCGCGGGAGCCCTCAGCGCGCCGGCGCCTCCGCCGCGTGCCCGAGCCTGAGCCCGGGTACGACAGCCAACGCGACGAGAGCGATACAGAACGCGAAGACCGCGCTGAACGCCCCGGCCTCGCCGCCGAGCGTCGCGACACCGAGACCGGCGAGTGCGATGGCGACGGCCGATCCGGCCGCGTCCGAAATCGACAACGCGGAGGAGTTGAACCCCTGATTGGTCTCGTCCGAGTAGGCCAGGGTCAGGACGGTGAGGCGTGGATAGAGCAGTCCCATCCCGCCGCCGGCGAATGCCCAGCCCACCACCACGACGGCCGCCGAGACGTCGAACACGGCGGCGGTGAGCACGCACAGCATCGCGACCAGGAGTGACCCCAGGCTGATCGTCGTGATGCGGTGATTGCCGAGTCTCTCGCCGAACCGCCCCTGCAGGGCCGAGGCACCCGCCCACGCGAGGGCCGCGAGCATGAGGGCGACGCCCGCCCAGGTCGCGCTGAAGTCGAACTTCTTCATCAGCAGATAGGGGATGTAGGCCTCCGCAGCGAAGAAGGCTCCCGCCACGATTCCTCGCATGAGCACCACGCTGGGAAGCCCCAGCCCTGCCCGCAAGGTACGCCGCGGCAGCAGTGGCAGCACGGCGAAGCCGATCGCCAGCACGGCGCCGAGCGCCACCGGCCATCTGATCGAGGGGGTCATCTCGGCGGAGAAGCCGACGACGACGGCGAGGACCGCGACGACGACCGCGAGCAACAGGCGGACGATGAGCGTACGGCGATCCTGCGGCTCGCCACGCCCGAGGTCGACCCCACGGAGGCGGACGGCGATCATCAGGAACGCCGCAGCGGTGAGCACGGCCACGCCCAGGAAGGCCCAGCGCCAATCGAGATACTCGGCGACGGCGCCCGCCAGAAACGGACCGACCATGGACGGCACGACCCACGCCGCGGCGAAGGCGGCGAAGATCCGACCGTGCAGATGGGGCGGATACAAGCGTGCGACCACGACGTACAGTGCGACCGTCTGCCCTCCCGTCCCGAGCCCCTGGACGAGGCGTCCGACCAGGAACTGATGCATCGTGACGGCGAAGCCCGAGAGGAGCAGGCCGATGATGAAGAGCGTCACCGCGACGTAGAGGGCGCCGCGGGGGCCGCGGGCATCTGACCAGGCTCCGGTCGCGACCATGCCGATCACGCTCGTCGCGAGGGTTCCCGCGAAGGCCACGGCGAACAGGGCCTCACCATCGAGAGCCTCGCTGACGATCGGCATCACCGTCGTGACGGCCAGAGCCTCGATCGCCGCGAGGAAGATCAGCGCGACCGCGCCGAGAGTCACCCAGATCCGTTGGCGATCCCAGATCGTCGCGGCGTCGGCGGCGGTCATCGGCCGACGAGCGACGCGATGCGCTCGATGGCCTCGGTGAGGATCTCGGGGCTGGTGCCGAAGTTCAGTCGCACGTGGCCCGCGCCCTCCGCGCCGAACGACGGCCCGAAGTGCAGGGCGACCTTGGCGTCCTTGAGGATGCGCCGAGCGGGGTTGTCGCCCCACTCCAGTGCGGAGAGATCTATCCAGGCGAGGTAGCCCGCATCGGGGATGCGGTAGCGCGCGCCGGGAAGACGGGCGGAAAGAAGATCCTCAAGCAGCACGCGGTTCTCGTCGAGAGTGCGCAGCAGACCGTCGAGCCACTCATCGCTCTCCTCCGAGAACGCCGCGACGGCCGCGAGCAGCCCGAACTGCCCCGTTCGCCATTCGACCTCGACCGGAAGACCTCGGACGACGGCGCTGGTCGCGTCGTCGGCCGTGACCATGAGGGCGCACTTGAGCCCGGCGAGGTTGAACGCTTTGCTGGCGCTCACGACGGCGTAGCCCACCCGCTGCGCGGAGTCGCTCACGGACAGGAAAGGGGTGAACCCCGTGCCCGGCTGGGCGAGCGGAGCATGGATCTCGTCCGAGACGACCGCGACGCCGTATTCGTCGGCCAGCTCCGCCAGCGCAGCAAGACTGTCCCGATCGTGCACCGTGCCGGTGGGGTTGTGCGGGTTGCACAGCAGGATCGCCGTCGCACCGTCGTCGAACGCCGCGCGGATCCCGTCGATGTCGAGCTCCCAGCCGGTGCCGGTGTCGCGAAGCGGTACCCGTTCGACCTCTGCCCCGGCCTCGGCGACCAGATCATAGAAGGGCGGGTACACGGGCGGCGTCACGACGATCCGCTCCCCCGGCTGCGTCACGCGACGCAGGATCTCCACGATCCCCATGCTCACGTCAGCCGTGCTGCGCATCCGGGCCGGGTCGGGGTCCCACCCGTAACGTCGGCTCGCGAAGGCCGCGAACGACTCCGCGAGTGGCGTGCGTGACGCGACATACCCCGTGTCACCGATCTCCACCGCACGCTGCAACGCCGTCGAGATGGCCGGAGCCAACGGGAAATCGGTCTCCGCGACGAACAACGGCAAGACGTCGGCGGGGTACTCCCGCCACTTCTCGCTGCTGCGCTCGCGGAGTTCCGCAAGAGGCAGGGCCTTCACCTGAAGCATTGGTTCTCCCGAGGTTCCGACACGCGCCGTCGCGGTGCCATCCGATCCGACGCACGCCGATGATGCCTTCCGGCAATGCTCCTGCGGGGTCAGATAGCGAAGCCGAGGGCGCGCATCATGTCGCGTCCGTCATCCGTGATCCGCTCCGGGCCCCACGGTGGCATCCAGACCCAGTTGATCCGGAAGCGATCGACGACGCTGTCCAGAGCCTGGGCGGTCTGGTCCTCGAGGACATCCGTGAGCGGGCAGCCGGCGCTGGTCAGCGTCATGTGGATGACGAGAGCATCGTTCTCGTCATCCCAGGCGAGGTCGTAGATGAGGCCGAGGTCGACGACGTTGATCCCGAGCTCGGGGTCCATGACGTCTTTGAGAGCCTCGGTGACCGCGTCGTACTTCTCGTCCGTGAGGGTCGCTGTCATGCGATCAGCCTACGCCTCGATGGGGGCTGCAGGGTCGAGGAAACGGTCGTATCCCTCGTTCTCCAGCCGGTCCGCGAGCTCGGGGCCCCCCTCTTCGACGATCTTGCCCGCGACCACCACGTGGACGAAGTCGGGCCGGATGTAGCGGAGGATACGGGTGTAGTGCGTGATCAGCAGCACGCCGAGCCCGGTGGACTCCTTCGCACGGTTGACGCCCTCGGAGACGATCTTGAGCGCGTCGACGTCGAGGCCGGAGTCGGTCTCGTCGAGGATCGCGAACTTCGGCTTCAGCACCTCAAGCTGCAGGATCTCGTGACGCTTCTTCTCGCCACCGGAGAAGCCCTCGTTGACATTACGCTGCGCGAACTTCGGGTCCATGCGCAGGTTCGACATGGCCGCCTTGACGTCCTTGGTCCAGCCGCGGATCGCCGGCGCTTCGCCGTCGAGTGCCGTCTTGGCCGTGCGCAGGAAGTTCGTCACCGTGACGCCGGGGATCTCGACCGGGTACTGCATCGCGAGGAAGAGGCCGGCGCGGGCCCGCTCGTCGACGCTCATCTCCAGGACATCCTGGCCGTCGAACGTGATCGAACCGGAGGTCACCGTGTACTTGGGGTGCCCGGCGATCGTGTAGGCCAGCGTCGACTTGCCAGAGCCGTTGGGGCCCATGATGGCGTGGGTCTCACCCGTGTTCATGGTGAGGTTGATTCCGTTGAGGATCGGGGTGGTCCCCGCATCGGTCTCGACCGTCACATGCAGGTCGCGGATCTCGAGAACAGACATTCTTCAGACTTCCTTAATCACAGTCGGATCGATGAGCACGTCGTCGCCGTCGATCTGGACGACGTAGACGGGGACGGGCTCATATGCGGGGAGATTCTGGGGCTTGCCGGTGAGCAGCGAGAAGGCGGAGCCATGGGCCCAGCACTCCACGGTGTCACCCTCGACGAAGCCCTCGGACAACGAGATGTCGCCGTGGGTGCAGGTGTCGCCGATGGCGTGGATGACGCCCTCGCCGTCTTTGATCACCGTGATGGGGACGCCGCCCGGGTCCACGCGCAGCGGCATGTCCTGTTCGAGGTCGGCGACGCCGCAGACGCGCTCGGCGGTCATGCGCTCACCTCGGCGAGCTCCGTCTCGATCGCTGCCAGCAGTTCGGTCTCGAGGGCAGGGATGCCGAGGCGCTGCACGATGTCGGTGAGGAACCCGAGCACGACCAGACGTCGCGCCTCCTCCTCGGTGATGCCGCGAGCCTGCAGGTAGAACAGCTGCTCGTCGTCGAACCGACCGGTGGCACTCGCGTGTCCGGCACCGAGGATGTCACCGGTCTCGATCTCGAGGTTCGGGATGGAGTCGGCACGCGCACCCTCCGTCAGCACCAGGTTGCGGTTCGCCTCGTAGGAGTCGGTTCCGGTCGCGTCGGCGCCGATCAACACGTCGCCGATCCACACGCTGTGCGCGCCCTCACCCTGCAGCGCGCCCTTGTAGAGGACATCGCCCTTGGTGTGGGGTCCCTTGTGATGCAGGTAGACCTGACTCTCGAGGTGCTGCCCGGCATCCGCGTACGAGAGCCCGTACAGGTACCCCTCGGACCCGGCGCCCGTCAGTTCGACGCTCGGGTTGACGCGGACCACTCCGCCGCCGAAGCTGATCACGAAATGCCGGAGAGTCGCGTCTGCTCCGACCGTCGCCTGGTGAGCGGACGCGTGAACCGCGTCGTCTTCCCAGCGCTGGAGACTGACGACGGTGAGCTTGGCTCCGTCGCGCACGATGATCTCGACGTTCTGCGCATACTGCGCGGAACCGGAGTGCGCGAGCACGATGGTGCCGCGCGAATGCGGGAGAGCTTCGATGAGGATCTGTCCGAAAGCGCGCTTGTCTGCACCCTTCCCCTCGACGGGGACGATGATCGGCTCGTCGAGTTCGGCCTCAGCAGGGATCTGGATGTGCAGACCGCGGGGGCTGTGCTTCCACGCGAGGGCGCTCGGCAGATCCTCGGGGCGGAAGAACTCGCCGTACGGGCCTTTCTCGTCCGCAGACGGCTCGAGGAACGCTTCGGCCGCGCCGAGACCATAGGTCACCGCGTCCTCGTCTCCCTGCTCGTCGGTGAAGAGTCCGCCGAACTTCGCGACCGGCGTGTGCTTCCAGTTGACCTCGCGCCCGGTCGGGGTGCCGAAATCAGCGGGGTCGAAGGAGTGCGGGCGCTCCGAGCGGGTCTGCACGGGGACGAATCCCGCGGCGGCGACCTGTGCCGCCGGATCGATGTGCGCGCTCGCGGGCGCGTCGGTGTTCTGCGCCTCGGCGGGCGCTGTCGTCGAGGCCGTCACTAGCCGACCGATCCTTCCATGCCCATCTCGATGAGCTTGTTCAGTTCCATCGCGTACTCCATGGGAAGCTCCCGTGCGATCGGCTCGATGAAGCCGCGCACGATCATCGCCATCGCCTCGTCCTCGGGCATGCCGCGGGACTGCAGGTAGAACAGCTGCTCCTCGCTCACCTTCGAGACCGTGGCCTCATGGCCGAGCTGCACGTCGTCGACGCGGATGTCGATGGCCGGGTAGGTGTCGGAGCGAGACTTGGTGTCCACGAGCAGAGCGTCACAGCGCACCGTGTTGGCGGAGTGGTGCGCCGCTGCGTCGACGCGCACCTCACCGCGGTATCCGGCACGTCCGCCACCACGAGCGATCGACTTCGAGACGATCGACGACTGCGTGTAGGGCGCCATGTGGATCATCTTGGCGCCGGCGTCCTGGTGCTGACCGGGACCGGCGAAGGCGACGGACAGGGTCTCGCCCTTGGCGTGCTCGCCCATCAGATAGATCGACGGGTACTTCATCGTGACCTTGGAGCCGATGTTGCCGTCGACCCACTCCATGGTCGCGCCCTCGTACGCCACGGCGCGCTTGGTGACCAGGTTGTAGACGTTGTTCGACCAGTTCTGGATCGTCGTGTACCGAACGCGGGCGTTCTTCTTCACGATGATCTCGACGACGGCCGAGTGCAGGGAGTCCGACTTGTAGATCGGAGCCGTGCAGCCCTCGATGTAGTGGACATAGCTGTCCTCGTCGGCGATGATGAGCGTCCGCTCGAACTGCCCCATGTTCTCGGTGTTGATGCGGAAGTAGGCCTGCAGCGGGATCTCGACGTGCACGCCCTTCGGGACGTACACGAACGAACCGCCAGACCACACGGCGGTGTTCAGCGCAGCGAACTTGTTGTCTCCTGCGGGGATGACGGTGCCGAAGTACTCCTCGAAGAACTCGGGGTGCTCGCGCAGTGCCGTGTCGGTGTCCATGAAGATGACGCCCTGGGCTTCGAGGTCTTCGCGGATCTGGTGGTAGACGACCTCGGACTCGTACTGAGCCGCGACGCCGGCCACGAGGCGCTGACGCTCGGCCTCGGGGATGCCGAGGCGCTCATAGGTCTCGCGGATCTCGGCGGGAAGGTCTTCCCATGTCTGCGCCTGCTTCTCGGTGGAGCGGACGAAGTACTTGATGTTGTCGAAGTCGATCTCGCTGAGGTCTGCACCCCAGGTCGGCATCGGCTTGCGCCCGAAGAGCTGGTACCCCTTGAGACGGGTCTTCAGCATCCATTCGGGCTCATTCTTGAGGCTCGAGATCCCACGGACGACGTCTTCGGAGATGCCGCGTTTCGCGATGGCACCCGCAGCATCCTCATCGTGCCAGCCGAATTCGTACACCCCCAGACCGTCAAGCTCCGGGCGGTCGATCAGCACATCCGACATCCAACACTCTCCTCACAGGTCCCAAACGGTGTCATCCGCCCCGACACACCTGATCCCCGTCGAGTCTGCGGGAGCGGGTGCCGTTGGTGGGCCCTCATCACCGGCGCTTCCATCGCGCCTAAACTGTTGACGATGCTTCAGCGCTGTCAGCGCTCATCGCAACAATCCGATTCTACAGGTTCCGCCTGACAGACGGGCCATGCCCGCCACGTCCCGTGCGGTCCGGAGGACTTATGCCCGAGACGATGATCCCCACCAGCTCGACGACGCCGGCGGTCCCCGCCCGTTCCTCGTCCTGGGGGCGCGCGTTGACGGTCTTCGCGTGGTTGTCGTTCATCAGCGAGACCATCATCATCGGCACCGGCGGCGCCGTCCGTCTCACCGGATCGGGCCTGGGATGCTCGGACTGGCCCCTGTGCACGCCGGACTCCCTGGTGCCGATCCTCGAGGTGCAGGGCATCCACGGGATCATCGAGTTCGGCAACCGTCTGATGACCGGCGTGGTCGGGATCATCGCGCTGGTCGTGGTGCTGCTGGTGCTGCGTCTGTTCAGCGGGAAGCGCGGCCTCGTCAACGCGCTCTGGTTCGCAGCCGGCGGCCTCGTCGCCGCGGGTGTCGCCTACGCCGTCGCCGCTCCGTTCCACATCCCCGCCTTCCCGATCGCCTCCGGTGTCCTGCTCATCGCGGTCATCGCCGCGGCTGTCCGATCCGTGCGCACGACTCCCGCGAGACGGGACCTCGTCCTGCTCGCCTGGCTCACGCTGATCGGCGTGGTCGCGCAGGCGCTCGTCGGCGGCATCACGGTCCTCACCGGACTCAACCCGTTCATCGTGGGCTTCCACTACACCTCGTCGCTGCTGCTCGTGTGCATCACCGCGGCCTTCCTCGTGCGGTTGAAGACCTCCCCCGGACCGCGCGAGCGTGCGGTGCCCGCCTGGTTCGCCGTCGTCACGCACGTGACCGGCCTGGCTCTGGCGGTCACGATCGTGTTCGGCGTGCTCACGACCGGCTCCGGCCCGCACTCGGGCGACGCCGATGTGCTGCGTCACGGGTTCGACGCGACCGTGCTGGCACACGTGCACTCGTGGCCGGGCTACATCCTGGCGGCGCTAGTGCTGTTCCTCACGGTCGCGGCGTGGGTGCTGCGACTCGAGCCGCGCCGGTGGCTGCTCGTCCTCGTCCTCGCGATCCTCGTGCAGGTCGGCGTCGGCGTCTGGCAGGCCAGAGAGGGCCTCCCGCCTGTCCTCGTCGGCATCCACATGGTCTTGGCCTCGCTCTCCGCCGCGACCTACACCGTGGTCGTGCTGCACCTCAAGCGCACGGCCGCAGCCGCGGACTGACCCCGCACAGGCGATCCACAGGCGGCGCATCGTCGACTCATCAGGATGTCGGCGATGATGGTCCGCATGAACAAGTCACTCACACGAAGCATCGGATTCTGGCTCCTCCTGGTCGTGTCCCTCGCCACGACGGCGGTCGGCGCCTGGCTGATCTCCGGTCAGATCGGCACGATGACCACCACTCTGCTCGATGGCACCGCCACCGGCGTCGAGGTGTACGTCGGTCAGTCGCTCGTCGTGGTGGGTGCCGGCGTGCTCGCAGCCGGAATCGTCGGCATCCTGCTGACCCTCGGACTCGTCGCTGCACGTTCACTCGTCCCCACGCCCGCCCCGGCCGTCGTCGAAGCGATCGACTGGACCGTCGAGACCGACGAGACGCCCGCCCCCGTCGCGGTCGCCCCAGCGGTCGACACCACGCCGTCGACCGACGCCGCTCCTGTGTCCGACGACGTGGCGACCGACGCCGTTCCCGAGACCGCGGCCACGAATGACGTGGCCCGCACCGACGCGCCCGCGATCGACGCCGAGCCGGACAGCACTCCGCCGATCACCCGCTGATCGTCGGAACGGATGACGACGGAGCGGCGCCGAGGAATTCCTCGGCGCCGCTCCGTCGTCTCAGACGTAAACCGGGTCAGAACGGCAGCAGCGGGTCGACCGCAACCGCCACGAAGATCAGCGTGAGGTAAGTGATCGACGCGTGGAAGACGCGCATCGGACGCGGTTCGGTTCCGTGGACCGCACGGTTGTAGAGGCGGTGCGACTCGTAGATGAACCATCCGCCGAACACCGTGGCAGACACGGTGTACACCAGCCCCATGTTCGCGATCGGGATGAGGAGAAGCGAGCAGGCGACGGTGGCCCACGCATAGAGGATGACCTGGAGGCCGACCTGCGAGGCGTTGCGCGTGACGCCCAGCATCGGAACGTCGACGTCTTCGTAGTCGTCCTTGTACTTCATCGACAGCGGCCAGTAGTGCGGCGGCGTCCACAGGAAGACGAGGAGGAACAGGATGAACGCCGGCCAGTCGAGCGAACCGGTGACCGCGGACCATCCGATGAGCACCGGGAAGCAACCGGCGATCCCGCCCCAGATGATGTTCTGCTCGGTGCGGCGCTTGAGGATCATCGTGTAGATCACGACGTAGAAGAAGATGGCCGTCGCCGAGAGGGCCGCCGTGAGCCAGTTCGTCGTGACGAGGAGCCAGACGGTCGAGGCGACGGCGAGCGTCCACGAGAAGACCAGGGCGCCGCGCGGGCTGACCTCGCCGGTCACCAGCGGGCGGTTCTCGGTGCGGTGCATGTGCGCATCGATGTCGCGGTCGAGGTACATGTTGAAGGACGCCGCGGAACCGGCGCTCAGCGAGCCGCCGATGACGGTGGCCAGCACGAGCCACAGGTTCGGGAGTCCGCCCTGCGCCAGGAACATCACCGGCACCGTCGACACGAGCAGCAGCTCGAGGACACGCGGCTTGGTCAGCGTGACGTAGGCCTTCACCGTGCGACCGATGGACGACTTCCTCACGGTCTGATCAGACATCGTCGAGATCTCGATCGCCTCCTCCGCACGTGTGACCGGACAACCTCTCCAGTGTATGACACGGGATGACGTGTTCCGGCTCGCGGGCCCGCGTAGCGCAAGGCACGTCACCGCTATGCTGAAAACACTCGCGCGCCCGGCGATGTGCACACTTCTCCGTGATGATGCGGATGCGCCAGGGAATACGGGCGCCCTCGAAACTGTCGGAAAGGGCATGAACGTGTCGGAATTGCAGTGGGATGAGATCGATCGACGCGCGGTGGACACCGCTCGAATCCTGGCGGCCGATGCCGTGGAGAAGGTCGGTAACGGTCACCCCGGCACAGCCATGAGCCTCGCTCCGGCCGCGTATCTCCTCTACCAGCGGGTGCTGCGTCACGACCCGACCGATGTCGACTGGCTCGGTCGCGACCGGTTCATCCTCTCGGCCGGACACTCCTCCCTCACCCAGTACGTCGAGCTGTACCTCGGCGGCTTCGGTCTCGAGCTGGACGACCTCAAGGCGCTGCGCACCTGGGGCTCGCTGACCCCGGGCCACCCGGAGTACGGCCACACCAAGGGCGTCGAGATCACCACCGGCCCGCTCGGTCAGGGCCTCGCTTCCGCCGTGGGCTTCGCGTACGCCGCCCGCTACGAGCGCGGTCTCTTCGACCCCGAGGCTGCGGCCGGCACGAGCCCCTTCGACCACTTCGTGTACGTGATCGCCGGTGACGGCGACCTGCAGGAGGGCGTGACCAGCGAGGCCTCCTCGCTCGCGGGCCACCAGCAGCTCGGCAACCTGATCGCGATCTACGACTCCAACCAGATCTCCATCGAGGACGACACGAACGTCGCCTTCACCGAGGATGTGGCCGCACGCTACGAGGCCTACGGATGGCAGGTGCAGGTCGTCGACTGGAAGAAGACCGGCGAATACGTCGAAGACGTCGCCGAGCTGTTCGCTGCGATCGAAACCGCCAAGGGCGAGACCTCGAAGCCGTCGCTGATCATCCTCAAGACCATCATCGGCTGGCCGTCGCCGGGCAAGCAGAACTCCGGCAAGATCCACGGCTCCGCTCTCGGCGCCGACGAGCTCGCCGCGACCAAGAAGGTGCTCGGCTTCGACCCCGAGCAGAACTTCGTTGTCGCTGATGACGTGCTCGCACGCACCCGTGGACTCGCAGCTCGCGCCGCCGATGTCCGTGCCGCCTGGCAGGAGTCGTTCGATGCCTGGGCCGCCGCGAACCCCGAGAAGAAGGCCCTGCTCGACCGCCTGGAGGCGCACGAGCTGCCTGGCGACATCACGAGCGCGCTGCCCGTCTTCGAAGCCGGCAAGGAGGTGTCGACCCGCGCCGCGTCCGGCCAGGTCATCAACGCCCTCGCTGCCGAGCTCCCCGAGCTGTGGGGCGGTTCGGCAGACCTCGCCGAATCGAACCTCACCACGATCAAGGGCGCGCCGTCGTTCATCCCGGCGGAGTGGTCGACCCACGAGTGGTCGGGCAACCCCTACGGCCGAGTGCTCCACTTCGGCATCCGCGAGCACGCCATGGGCGCGATCATCAACGGCATCGTGCTCCACGGACCGACGCGCGCCTTCGGCGGGACCTTCCTGATCTTCAGCGACTACATGCGCCCGCCCGTGCGTCTCGCAGCGCTCATGAACGTGCCCAGCATCTTCGTCTGGACCCACGACTCGGTCGCCCTCGGCGAAGACGGTCCGACCCACCAGCCCGTCGAGCAGCTCGCGACGCTCCGCGCGATCCCGAACTTCACAGTCGTGCGACCCGCGGACGCGAACGAGACGGCGGCGACGTGGCTGGAGATCCTCCGCCGCCACGAGGGACCCGCCGGCATCGCCCTGACTCGCCAGAACATCCCGGTGTTCGAACGCGGCGAGGGCGCAGCCTCCGGCGACACCTTCGCGTCGGCCGACAACGCCGCCAAGGGCGCCTACGTCCTCGCCGAGGCCCCCAACGGCACCCCGGACGTCATCATCGTGGCCACCGGCTCGGAGGTGCAGCTCGCGGTGAACGCCCGGAAGGCACTCGCTGCGGAAGGCGTGAACGTGCGGGTCGTCTCCGCTCCGTCGTTGGAGTGGTTCGACGAGCAGGATGCGGAGTACCGCGAGAGCGTGCTTCCCGCCTCCGTCACCGCCCGTGTCTCGGTCGAGGCGGGATCCGTGCTCAGCTGGCGCGGCATCGTCGGCGACCGCGGCCGTTCGGTCGGCATCGACCACTTCGGCGCCTCCGCCGACTACAAGACCCTCTTCGAGAAGTTCGGCATCACCACCGAGGCCGTCATCGCGGCCGCCCGCGAGACCATCGCGGCCAACAGCACCAAGGAGAACGCATGAGCACCCCCACCGCACAGCTCGCCGCCGCCGGCGTCAGCATCTGGCTCGACGACCTCTCCCGCACGCGCATCTCCTCGGGTAACCTCGCCGACCTGATCTCGTCGCGCAACGTCGTGGGCGTGACGACCAACCCGACGATCTTCGCGAACGCGATCACCGACAAGAACGACACGTCGTACGACGCTCAGGTCACGGAGCTCGCCGCGTCCGGGGCCACTGCGGAGGAAGCGGTCTTCGCCGCGACCACCCAGGACGTCGCTGCCGCCCTCGACGTGTTCCGCCCCGTCTGGGAGGCATCGAACCACGTCGACGGCCGCGTCTCCATCGAGGTCTCCCCCGATCTGGCGCATGACACCGCCGGCACCGTGGCACAGGCCAAGGAGCTGTGGGCCAAGGTCGACCGCCCGAACCTGCTCGTCAAGATCCCGGCGACCAAGGCCGGTCTCCCCGCCATCGCCGAGGCGATCGGGGCGGGCATCAGCGTCAACGTCACACTGATCTTCAGCCTGGAGCGCTATGCCGAGGTCATCGAGGCGTACCTGACCGGCCTCGAGACCGCCAAGGCCGCGGGCATCGATCTGTCGACGATCCACTCCGTCGCCTCGTTCTTCGTGTCGCGCGTCGACACCGAGACCGACAAGCGCCTCACCGCGATCGGCACGGAGGCCGCTGAAGCACTCAAGAGCAAGGCAGGGCTCGCCAACGCACGCCTCGCCTATGAGTTGTTCGAGAAGACGTTCGCCGGCGAGCGTGCCACGGTTCTCCTCGACGCGGGCGCGAACCTGCAGCGTCCGCTGTGGGCGTCCACCGGCGTCAAGGACCCGGCCCTGCCCGACACGCTCTACGTCACCGAGCTCGTCGCCCAGGGTGTGGTCAACACGATGCCCGAGAAGACGCTCGAGGCCACGTTCGATCACGGTGTTGTCACGGGCGACACCATCACCGGTGGTTACGAAGAGGCCCGCGCCGTCTTCGCCGGGCTCGCCGAGGTCGGCATCGACTTCGCCGATGTCACCCAGGTGCTGGAAGACGAGGGCGTATCGAAGTTCATCGACTCGTGGCACGATCTGCTGACGCAGGTCGCCGAAGGACTGGAGTCGCAGCGATGACGTTCTCGATCCACACATCCGGTGCACCCCGCGCCGCGATCGATGAGACGGTACCCAGCCTCGTCCATGATCTGATCGCCTCGCGCATCACCGGCGGAGACGCGACTCTCTGGGGCCCCGCGGCCGAAGCAGAGGCCTCCGTGCGCCTCGGATGGGTGGAGGCCGTCTCGGTCTCCCGTCCGCTCGTCGCCGAGATCGTCGCACTGCGTGCCGACCTCGAGGCCAAGGGCGTCACCCGCGTCGTGCTGGCGGGCATGGGCGGTTCGTCGCTCGCGCCCGAGGTCATCGCGCAGACCGCGGGCGTCCCCCTCACGATCCTCGACTCCACGGCTCCGGGACAGGTGCTCGCCGCTCTCGACGAGGGCCTCGCCGACACCGTGCTCGTCGTCTCGTCGAAGTCCGGCTCCACGGTCGAGACCGACTCTCAGCGGCGCACGTTCGAGGCGGCGTTCCGCGACCTCGGCATCGACCCCGTCGAGCGCATCGTGGTCGTCACCGATCCCGGCTCACCGCTCGACGCCTCGGCTCGCGAGGCGGGTTACCGCGTCTTCAACGCGGACCCGAACGTCGGCGGACGCTACTCGGCGCTCACCGCCTTCGGCCTGGTGCCGTCCGGGCTCGCGGGGGTCGACATCGATGAGCTGCTGAACGAGGCCGAGGCCTCGCTGCTCGAGGTCGCCGTCGACTCGGCCGAGAATCCCGCCCTGCGCCTGGGCGCGGCGATCGCCGCGACGAACCCCCGCCGCGACAAGCTCGGGCTGATCACCGACGGCACGCACATCAAGGGTCTCCCGGACTGGATCGAGCAGCTCATCGCCGAATCCACCGGCAAGGAGGGCACGGGCATCCTCCCGGTCGTCCTGCTCCCGGTCTCCCCCGAGCTCGATCCCGTGCCCGCCGACCTGCAGATCGTCCGACTGGTCGACGATGCCAACGAATTCCACCTGCACGAGCGTCACGAGGGCGAGATCCTCGTCAGCGGAACGCTGGGCGCCCAGCTGATCGTGTGGGAATACGCCACGGCGATCGCCGGGCATCTGCTGCACATCAACCCGTTCGACCAGCCCGACGTCGAGTCGGCCAAGGTCGCTGCTCGCGGCCTCCTCGACGCGCGTCCGGAGCCGACCGCTCCCGCATTCGTCGAGAACGGCGTCGAGGTCCGCGTGTCGGATCCGGCTCTCGCCGTGTCCGGCAATGTCGAGGGCGTGCTCGATGCCCTCTGGGCCCAGCTTCCGGCAGACGGCTACGTGTCGATCCAGGCCTACGTCAACCGTCTCGAGGTGCCGCAGCTCCAGGGCCTGCGCGAGCTGGTCGCGGCAGACTCCGGAAGACCGACCACGTTCGGATGGGGGCCGCGGTTCCTGCACTCGACCGGGCAGTATCACAAGGGCGGCCCCGCGCAGGGCGTGTTCCTGCAGATCCTGGAGCGCACCGAGGTCGACCTCGAGATCCCGGACCGTCCCTTCACCTTCGGGCAGCTCATCCAGGCCCAGGCCGCCGGTGACGCTGCTGTGCTCGCCGAGCACGGCCGCCCCGTCGTCACGCTGACGATCACGGAGTCCTCCGACGACGTGCTCGCCCTCTTCGAAGCCGCACAGAAGTAACAGCAGGAGAGTCCCCCACCGATGTCTGTTCCCATCTCGCGCGGGCACAACCCGCTGCGTGACCCCGATGACCGCCGTCTCAACAGGATCGCCGGGCCCAGCGCCCTGGTGATCTTCGGCGTCACCGGAGACCTGTCACGCAAGAAGCTGATGCCCGCGGTCTACGACCTCGCGAACCGCGGCCTGCTCCCTCCCGGGTTCGCCCTGGTCGGATTCGCCCGCCGAGACTGGGAGGACCAGGACTTCGCGCAGGTCGTCTACGACGCTGTCAAGGAGCACGCTCGCACGCCGTTCCGTGAGGAGACGTGGACCCAGCTGCTGCAGGGCATCCGGTTCGTCTCGGGTGAGTTCGACAATCCGGACTCGTTCCGCAAGCTCCGCGAGACCATCGAGAAGCTCGATGTCGAACGCGGAACGATGGGCAACCATGCGTTCTACCTGTCGATCCCGCCCAAGGACTTCCCGCTGGTCGCCAAGCAGCTGAAGGACTCCGGCCTCGTCGGCGAGAACAGCGACGACGACGAGCGCTGGCGCCGTGTCGTGATCGAGAAGCCCTTCGGGCACGACCTCGAATCGGCGCGCGCACTCAACGCCGCGCTCGAGGTGGCCTTCCCGGCCGACTCGATCTTCCGCATCGATCACTACCTCGGCAAGGAGACGGTCCAGAACATCCTGGCGCTGCGCTTCGCGAACGAGCTGTACGAGCCGATCTGGAACCGCAACTACGTCGACCACGTGCAGATCACCATGGCCGAGGACATCGGTGTGGGTGGACGCGCGGGCTACTACGACGGCATCGGCGCGGCACGCGACGTGATCCAGAATCACCTTCTGCAGCTGCTGGCCCTCACCGCGATGGAAGAGCCGATCAGTCTCTCGGCGGAGCACCTGCGCGCCGAGAAGGAGAAGGTCCTCGCCGCAGTCCACGTTCCGGACGACCTTTCCCTCGCGACCGCGCGCGGTCAGTACGCGGGTGGGTGGCAGGGCGGCGAGAAGGTCACCGGTTTCCTGGAAGAGGAGGGGATGAACCCCGAGTCCACCACGGAGACGTATGCCGCGATCAAGCTCGAGATCGATACGCGCCGCTGGGCGGACGTGCCGTTCTATCTGCGCACGGGCAAGCGCCTCGGACGGCGCGTGACCGAGATCGCCGTCGTCTTCAAGCGCGCACCGCAGCACCTCTTCGGGCGCGGCAACGCCTCGGAGCTCGGACAGAACGCTCTGGTCATCCGCGTGCAGCCGGATGAGGGCGTGACGATCCGCTTCGGCTCCAAGGTGCCGGGCAACGGCACGAACGTGCGCGACGTGACCATGGACTTCGGATACGGTCACGCCTTCACCGAGGCGAGCCCCGAGGCCTACGAACGCCTGATCCTCGACGTCCTCCTGGGCGATCCGCCGCTGTTCCCGCGGCACGAGGAGGTCGAGCTCTCCTGGAAGATCCTCGACCCCGTGGAGAAGTACTGGGCAGCCGAGGGCGGTCCGGTCGAGCAGTACGCGCCCGGCTCGTGGGGACCGGCATCCGCCGACGACCTGCTGGCCCGCGATGGACGAGTCTGGAGACGCCCGTGATCATCGACCTTCCCGACACCACCGTCAGCCAGGTCGCGAAGCAGCTGGTCAAGGTGCGCGAAGAGGGCGGCGCCGTTGCCCTCGGGCGTGTGCTCACCCTTGTGATCGCCGCACGCAACGGCGTCGCCGAAGCGGCGATCGACGCGGCGAACGACGCCTCACGAGAGCACCCGATGCGCGTGATCGTGATCACGACGGGCGAGGGCGACTCTCGCCTCGACGCGCAGATCCGCGTCGGCGGAGACGCCGGCGCCAGCGAGGTCGTGGTCCTCCGCGCCTTCGGGGACGCCGCCAGCAACGAGGAGAGCCTGATCACCGGACTCCTGCTTCCGGATGCTCCCGTGGTCGCCTGGTGGCCCGAAGCCGCCCCCGTGGCACCCGCCCAGTCACCCCTCGGCAAGATCGCCCAGCGCCGCATCACCGATGCCGCGACGGCGACCGACGTCCGCGACCGGCTCGCCCTCCTCGGCGAGACCCACGCCCCTGGCGACACCGATCTGGCGTGGACCCGTCTGACCCACTGGCGCGAACAGCTCGCGGCCGTGCTCGACCAGCCGCCGTACGAGCCGATCACCGGCGTCGAGGTGCGCGGAGCCGCGGCATCGCCGTCGACCGCTCTGCTGGCCGCCTGGCTGCAGATGGCGCTCGACGTTCCGGTGCGCTGGTCGTACGAAGACCCCGAGCACTGGGCGGAGGGCATCAAATCGGTGCGCCTGACGCGCGAGTCCGGGGACATCCTCCTGGAGCGTCCCACTCCCGGCGTGGCCGTGCTCACGCAGCCCGGGCAGCCGAACCACGATCTGCACCTGCCACGACGCACTCTTCGCGAGTGCCTGGCGGAGGAGCTGCGTCGACTCGACCCCGACGTCCTGTACGGTCGAGTCATCACCGAGGGCTGGGAGAAGTTGGGTCCGCCCGAGACAGGAGAGTGACGTCGATGACGACATCGTCCGCCGAGAAGCGGGTCGTGGTGGAAGCCACGCCCGCCGCCCTCGCCACCCGTGTGGCCGACCGATTCCTCACGCGGGTGCGCGCGCGCACCCGCAACGGTCGGATCGCACACATCGCCCTCACCGGTGGTTCGATGGGTGGAGCGGTGCTGCGCGCGGCGTCCGAGCACCCCCGGGCGACCGAGATCGACTGGTCACTCGTGCATTTCTGGTGGGGTGACGAGAGGTTCGTGCCGCGCGACGACGTCGACCGCAACTCGCTGCAGTCACGACAGGCCCTCCTCGATCACATCCCGGTGCCCGTCGAGAACGTGCATGAGGTCGCGGGACCAGACAGCGGTCTGACATTGGACGAATCCGCGGCGGCCTACGCCGCCGAACTCGCGCGGTTCGGCACCGAGGAGCATGCCTGGCCCTCGTTCGCCGTGTGCTTCCTCGGCGTCGGTCCCGACGGCCACATCGCGTCGCTCTTCCCCGATCGGGAAGAGGTCACAGTGACGGATGCGGCCGTCCTCGCCGTGCGCGACTCACCGAAGCCGCCGCCCGAGCGCGTCACGCTGACCCGCCCCGTGCTCAATTCGTCGAAGCGCGTGTGGCTCGTGCTGACGGGTGCGGACAAGGCATCGGCGCTGGGGCTCGCTCTCGCGGGAGCGAGCTACACGAGCGTGCCCGCCGCCGGGGCCAAGGGGCGCAAGCGCACGGTGTTCTTCGTGGACGAGGCTGCGGCCGCCGAGGTGTCGGTCGACCTGATCGATCAGGCGTACTGAGTCCGTATCGCCACGGGCGACCGGCACACCTCCACGGACGAGCGGAGCGGCGCTAGGGCCGGTCGGCGGAGCCGTCGTACGGCGGCGGAGTCTCCGGGCTCACCGACCCGCTCGAGCGCTCAGGCGCCGCTGTGGAGGAGGAACTCGATGATGCTGCGCCCTCCGTCCCGCCCTGCCCAGCTCCACCAGGGGTGCTGCCGCGTTGGATGCCCAAGTCCTGGCTGTCGCTGAGCACCTGAGGATGGTAGCGGGCCAGGCCGACCACCCCCCACACGGCGATGGCTCCGGCGATCGCGAAGATCACGAGCACCCACCACGGTGCAGCAGCGGCCTCGCCCAGCACGACCATGCCGATGAGCACCGCGACGAGAGGGTCGACGACCGTGAGCCCGGCGATCACGAGGTCGGGCGGACCTGAGCTGTACGCCGTCTGGACGAAGTACGCACCGACCGCGGCTGCCGAGACGAGCGCGAGCACGCAGATGCCGGTGATCCACTCGAACTGACCTGCTTCGATGCGCTTGATGACCACCTTCGCGAGCGTGGCGACGAATCCGTAGAGGATGCCGGCGCCGATCACGTAGAAGAGCGCCCGCATGCGATGGCGCAGGATGAGCCAGCACGCGCCGAGCACGATGATCACGACCAGGAGGAGCGCCAGGATCACGAACAGCTCGCGATCGGTGACGTCCTGCTCGGTCGCGTAGATCGCCGCGAAGAAGACGAAGAGGAAGATGCCGCCCACACAGGCCACGATCGCGGTGAGCGACTGCTTGGTGGGCGAATGACCGGAGACGCGGGCGTTGAGCAGAGTGGTGATGACGAGCGCGATGGCGCCCAGCGGCTGCACCACGATGAGCGGTGCCTTCACGAGCGCGGCGAGCTGGCAGATCACGGCCAGCCCGAGCATGAGCGTGCCGATGAGCCATGATGGGCGGGTGAGAAGCCGCTTGAGCTGATCGAAGCTCAAGCCCGACGCGCCGTTGGCACCGCTGAGACGCTCGACCTTCTCGACCCCGCGGTGCTGGTACTGCGCTCCGAGCGACATGAAGACGGCACCGGCGAGAGCGAGGGGGATTCCGAGCAGAAGGCCCGGGTTCTGGAAGGCGCCGACGAGCTGATCGCCGACATCCTCGACCGCGTTCATCCATACCCCGGCATTCACAGTACGACCCTACCTGCCGACTGCCGCCGACTAGGGTTGTGACGTGGCTGTACTTCCGATTCGCATCATGGGCGACCCCGTCCTGCACTCCCCTGCTTCCCCCGTCGACGAGATCACGGAGGACATCCGCACCCTCGTGGCCGACATGTTCGAGACCATGGACACGGCGCCTGGAGTCGGCCTCGCCGCTCCACAGGTGGGCGTTCCCCTGCGGATCTACACCTACGCGTACGTCGATGACGACGACCAGCCCTGGCGTGGCGTTCTCATCAACCCCGTGCTCTGGATGGTGCCCCTCGAGCCCGGCGACCCGGACCCCGACCTCGAGTCCGAAGGCTGCCTCTCCTTCCCGGGCGAGCGGTTCCCGCTGCGGCGGTCGGAGCGGGTCCACGTGACGGCGACCGACCTGGAAGGCCAGCCGGTCTCGATCGACGTCGACGGCTGGCGCGCACGCATCATGCAGCATGAGTTCGATCATCTCGACGGCATCCTCTACGTCGATCGCCTCTCCGACGGCGACTGGAAGACAGCCCAGAAGATCGCCCGCAAGCGCGGTTGGGGCCGCCCGGGATCGAGCTGGATGCCCGGCGTCGACGATCTCGAAGGCTGAACCCCTCCCAGCCGAACCACAGGCTCTTCGAAGTTGCATCACAGACTCGCGTACGGCTAGCGTGTTCGCGGCGGGGGCTTTTCGCATGCCTCCACATCACGCTTCGGAGGGGAACCAATCATGATGAAGATGCGCACGCGACGCGCTCTGATGCTCGCAGGATCCGCAGTGGCACTCTCAGTCGCCCTGAGCGGCTGCAGCGCGCTCAACAGCCTTCTCGGCAGCGGCTCCGGCGACGCCAACCGCGATGAGGAGACCGGCCAGGTCACGGAGAGCGCGAACGTCGGCGTCTTCTCGGTGAAGCTGGGCGACTGCATGCTCGACACCGGCTCCGGCATGCTCACGGACGCCAACGTCCTCCCGTGCACCGACCCGCACGACCAGGAGGTGTACTACGAGATCACCATGCCCGACGGCGAGTTCTCCGACTCCGACGTCGACGCGGCGACGCAGGAGTGCATCGGCGATGCCTACACGACCTTCGTCGGTGTGGCCTACCAGGACTCCGCCCTCGACGTCACCACGCTCGTTCCCACCAAGGACTCCTGGGAGCAGAACAACGACCGCGTGATCCAGTGCATCATCTTCGATCCGGCCGGACAGACCACCGGATCGCTGGCCGGCGCCGCACGCTGACCGACCATCACCGAGGAGGGTCCCGCCAATCGGCGGGGCCCTCCTTCGTGCACGCGCGCATCAATCGTCAGAGGCACGTATCGCGAGCCAGGCGGCCACCCGGTCATCGGGATCGGCGAATGACAGCCCGATCAGGTCCTCGATCCGTCGGATGCGCGCTGCCAGAGTCTGCCGGTGGATGCGCAACCGCGTGGCGCTCTCGCCCCAGGCGCCGTTCGTGGCGAGGAACACGCGCAGGGTCTCGATGAGCTCGGTCCGCTGCTCGACGGCCCTCAGCGGATCGAGAAGCCGCGCGATCCTCTGCGTCTGGTCCGCATCCAACTGCCCGAGCACGAACGACACCGTCGGGATCGACGCATAGCGGACGACGCGCTCCCCTCCCGCGCGAGCCGTCTCGCAGGCTTGACGGGCTTCATCGACACTACGGGCGAGCGCATCCGTCGTGGCGGGCCGACCGAGCCCGAGATAGAGCGTCGAGGCGAAGGACCGCGCCCGATGCGCGATCTCCTCCGCATGTTCCTCGCGCACGACGCCGCGGATCAGACCACGCTGCGCGGCGAAGACATGCTCCGCCCCGAGCTCATCCAGCCACAGCGCCAGCAGATGCTCCACGTCCACGCCACTGGTGCGCGAGGTCAGGACGAATCCCACCAGGCTTCGTTCGTGCACGCCCCAGCGACGCAGGAGACGCGTCGCCTCCTCCCCTCCCTCGAGCACGGTCTCCAGCATCATGGATCGGCCGAGACGCTCGAGGTGGCTGCTGTCCCGCGTGCGCATCAGAAGATCGAGCAGTGCCGCGGCCTGCGAGCTGAGCTCCCTCCCCCGACCCGAGCTGTCGTTGCGGGGTGCGGTGACGAGTTGGGCGGTGATGTCCTGCCCCGGGCCGACCGGATGCACCTGGAGCGCGCGATGGCGCACGCGAACCGGGCGCCCCACGGCGACCGCCACGGCGTCGTCGATGTGCAGGCTTCCCGCTCCCGCAGTCGTGATCACCTCCCCGTGGCGGTCGAGGAGCACCGCCCATCCGTCGATCCGATGCGCGAGCTCGGCGATGACCCCCGTGATGCCGCTGCGGCGTGCGGCCAGGGTCAGCACCCGCATCGCCGAGGTGATCGCTCGGGCCTCGGCTGCCTGGTCGACGGCGAGCAGCGCCGTCAGCATCGGCGTCAGCAGCTCGCCCGACGTTCCTGCCCCGACGATCGCCGTGATGCCTCCGTCCTCGAGCAGACGTCGGAAAGAGGGCGTGTCCGCATCCGTGACGACGACCACGTCCCGGAGCAGGGCGACCCGCTCCGCATCGTCGGCGAGCCGGTCCAGTTGCCAAGCGTCGACGGTGACGAGAGTGGTGAAGAGACTGTCGGTCGGGGCGCCGAACACTTCGAGCGCGACGACGGAATTCACATGTCGCGAACTCGGAACGCGCCCGTGCAGCAGCTCCCCTTGGAGGTATCGCGCCACGGAGGCGACATCACGAGCCACCTCCTGATCATACAAAGTGTGAACACGTGCTCTGCAATCCACATATTTGTCGGATGCCTGCGGTCCCGCACTCTCCTAGCATCGTCGGCAGCCCCCTCCACCCGAAGGATGTCATGAAAGCTGTTGTCTTCCGCGATCCGCAGTCCCCGATCGAGTTCGTCGACGTCGACCTCGCCCCGCCGCGTGCAGGTGAGGTTCGAGTACGCATCGCCGCTGCCGGCGTGTGCCACTCCGACCTCCACGTCAAGCGCGGCGAATGGGATGCGGCCGCTCCCCTGGTCATGGGACACGAGGGTTCCGGTGTCGTGACCGAACTCGGTGAAGGTGTCACCACACTGGCCGTCGGCGATCACGTCGTCCTGAGCTGGGTGCCCCCGTGCGGTGAGTGCCGCTACTGTCGCGCCGGCCACGAGGCCCGCTGCCAGAAGGTCGCGACCGTGGTCGCTCCCCTCGGCGTGCTGTTCGACGGCACCTCGCGCCTCAGCCTCGACGGCGAACCGCTGCACCACTATCTCGGAGTCTCCTCGTTCGCGGAGGAGGTCGTCGTTCCCGCCTCGGGGGCCGTCAAGGTCCGTGACGATGCGCCGCTCGATGTCATCGCCGTCGTCGGCTGCGCGGTGGCCACGGGCGTCGGCGCCGTTCTCAACACGGCGGCGGTCGAGCCCGGTTCCACCGTCGTCGTGATCGGTTGCGGCGGCGTCGGCCTCAATGTCGTGCAGGGCGCGCGCCTGGCCGGCGCTGAACGCATCATCGCGATCGACGTGCGCCCGGAGAAGACGCAGATGGCGCTGCAGTTCGGCGCGACGGATCGCATCGATGCCTCGCTGGGCGACCCCGTCGCCCAGCTGCGCGAACTCATCCCGGACGGCGTGGACTACGCGTTCGACGCGATCGGCCGCACATCGACGACCGAGCAGTCGATCCAGATGCTCGGCCTCGGCGGTGCCGCCGTGATCGTCGGCCTCCCTCCCACGGGAGCCCGTGCCTCGTTCGAACCCCTCGTCCTCGCCGAGGCCGACCAGCGCATCCTGGGATCCAACTACGGCTCCGTGCGTCCCTCGATCGATGTCCCGGCGCTGGTGGACCGCTACATGGACGGCCAGCTCAAGATCGATCCGCTCATCTCCGGTCGACGCCCGCTCGCCGAGGCCGCTGCGGCGCTCGACGACCTCGAGACCGGCTCCGCGCTCCGCACGCTTCTCATCCCCTGACCGCACGCCACCCGCAGCCTCCACCCCATCCCCGGAAACCCGAATCCAGGAGAACCATGTCAGACACCGTCGTCGCCCCACCCGGCACGCCCACCGATGCCGGTCTTCGCACCGGCGTCATGAGCGGACCGGAACTCGCCGCCCAGGCCATCGCGAACATCGCCCCCAGCGCCGTCATCGCGTTCACCGCTGCGGCCATCTTCCTCGGTGCCGGCAACGGCACCATCTACGCCTTCGCACTCGCGACCATCGTCATCCTGTGCGTCGGTTACTGCGTTGTCGTGTTCGCCCGCAAGCACGCCTCTGCGGGATCGCTCTACACCTATGTCTCCAAGGGGCTCGGTCCGTTCGGCGCATTCCTCGCCGGCGTCACACTGCTGATCGGCTGCTTCGGCATCGCTGCGGCTTCGCTCAGCGGCTCCGTCAGTTACATGGCGCAGTTCCTCACCATGCTGGGCCTCCCCGCCCAGGGCCTCGGGTGGGACATCGGCCTCGCCGTCGTCCTCGGCGGCCTGGCGACGCTGTTCACGATCCGCGGGATCCGCCTGTCCGCCCGGGTCTCGCTCGTGCTGGAGCTCGTCTCGGTGGGAATCATCCTCGTTCTCCTCATCGCCGCGCTCGTGTGGGCCGGCCCCGCCGCGTGGGACCCCGCGCAGGTGCTCGCTTCCGGATCGTCGTTCCAGGGGGTCGCGTCCGGCATGGTCCTCGGCATCCTCGGTTTCGTCGGCTTCTCCTCCGCCGACGCGCTCGGTCGCGAGGCCAAGGAGCCGTACAAGGCCATCCCCCGCGCGATCATGTGGAGCGCCCTCGGTGTGGGGGTGCTGTACGTGTTCGCCGCCTACACCCAGATCACGGTACTCGGTGACGACCTCGCCACCTCGTCCAGTCCCCTGGAGAGCATGTCCGCACTGATCGGGATGCCCGGCTGGTTCGCGGCCGTGCTCACGTTCGGTGTCTCCGCGTCGTTCTTCGCCGTGGTCGTCGCTCCGCTCAACGTGATCGGTCGCATCGTGTACGTGATGGGCAAGGAGGGCGTCGTCGCCGAACGATTCGGACGCACCCACGAGCAGCATCTGACGCCGCACCGCGTCCTGATCATCGCCGGCGCTGCAGCCGTGGCGGTGGACATCGTGCTGCTGCTCTCGGGCGCCGTGACCGGCGAGATCCTCGTCTGGGTGAACACCTGGGGCACCTACGGCTACATGGTCGCCTACGCGCTCGTCGCGATCGCCTGTGTCGTCTACACGCAGCGCGCGAAGATGCGCAATGGACTCGTGAAGGTCTGCGCGACGGTCGCCGTCGTCACCATGGCCTACGTCTTCTTCGCGAACGTCTGGCCGGTGCCGGTCTTCCCCTACAACGTGATCCCCTACGTGTTCCTCGTGACGGTCGCCCTGGCCCTCACCCGGTACGCCTACCTGGCCCGCCGTCGGCCCGAGGTCATCGCCCGCATCGGCAACACCGAGACGAGCGCGATGGAGGGCGTCGGCTGATCCGACCTCCCTCGGACGAGAAGAGCCCCTTCCGATGAAGGGGCTCTTCTCGTACCTCGGCTGATCGACGTCGGCTCTTCGACGGTGCCTGCTCGACGGTGCCCGTTCGATGCACGGGAAAACGAGAGAAGCCCCCTCCGTGGAGGGGGCTTCTCTCGTTGGCTCCCCGGCTTGGACTCGAACCAAGAACCTGCCGGTTAACAGCCGGCTGCTCTGCCAATTGAGCTACCGAGGAATGTGCACCGCTGAGCGGGCAACTCGACAAGCTTAGCAAACTCCCGGACCTGTTCACGACACCGGGGCGCCGTTCGCGGATGCCGGGCGTGTCGGGGTCAGTGGCGCGAATCCGACTCCGCGTTCGGCACCCACAGCAGGTCCTTGCCCACGCCGCGCGCGACGACATGTCCGTTGCGGAGCATGAGCGTCTCGGCGTTCAGCTCGCGGATGAAGTCGGCGTCATTGGTGACGAGGAGAGCCGCCATCGACTGCTCCTTGCGACGACGGGTGATCGCATCGAACACGACCGGCCGCACCTCGAGGTCGAGATTCGCGAGCACCTCGTCGGCGATGAGCACCTTCGGCTCCAGGACGAACGACCGCGCGATCGCCACGCGCTGACGCATGCCGGCACTGAGCTCGTAGGGGAACTTCGCGGCTGTTCCGAGGGGAAGGTGCAGCTCGTCGAGCAGAGTGGCGACGCGGATCGAGAGCGCCTTCGTGTTCACCCGCCGCTCGCGCATGAGGATGGGCTCCGCGATCACCTCGTTCACGGTGAGTCGCGGCGGCAGATCGGCGCCGGCGCCCTGCGGTACGAATCCGGTGCGATAGGTGAGGATCCGATGCTTGCGACCCGGCCGACGCACGTCCACCCCGCACACCTCGGCGCGCCCGCCGACGACCTTGACCGAGGGATCGGTGGAACCGGCGAGAGCGGCGACCAGCGTCGATTTGCCCGAACCCGTGGGGCCCGCGACGCAGATGAGTCCGCCCGGCACAAGGGAGAAGGTGACGCCGTCGACGGCCCGAGTCGGGATCCCGTGTCCGATGCGGTCGATCACCAGATCGGAGCAATCGATCGCGTTCGTGGATTCGGGCCTGCGGGACATGACTCCATCCTGCCCTCTGGGCGATGCCGGTCCGCGTTACGACTCGGCGAAGCGCTGACGCTCTGCGTCGATGTCGCGCAGACGCATCCGCAGCGCGCGACCACCGTCGGAATCGGCGGGCACGCGCTGCACCGCACCGAGGAGCTCCTGCTTCTCGTGCTCGAGCTGGCGGAGCACGAGCCTGCGGGCGAGGTCGGCCACGGTGGCGACGGCTCGCTCTTCCGTCCGCTCCGGGAATGGAGTCATCAGCAGCTCCCCCGCGAGCGAGCGGTAGGGCTCGCGCACGCCGTTCACGGCCTCGGTCACCCAGCCGGCCCTGGTGCGGTCGGGAGCCGCGGCGACGGCCTCGCGCACGGCATCCAGTGCCGGGGTGCGGAACGGCGCCTCCAGAGCCCTGTTGAGGAGGGCCTGATCCACCTGGTGCCCGTACTGCAGGGCTCCCATCAGCGCATCGCGTTCGACCGCGACGTCGGGGCTTCGAGGCAGGGTCGCGAGAGTGACCGGAGCGACGAGGGGAGCACCGGTCACCGAGTCGATCTGCGGAGCCTCCCGACGAACCTGATGCGGTGCAGATCCCCCACGAGCCGCGCGTTCGACTTCACTGCGCACCTCGGTGGGATCCATCCCGAGCCGACGCGCCAGCACTCGCTCGTATCCCGGCCGGAGGAGCTGGTCACGGATCTCGGCCACGATCGGAGCCGCAGCCCGCAGAGCCCCGACCCGACCCTCGACCGTCGAGAGGTCGAAGCCACTCAGCTTGCGGTCGATCGCGAACTCGAACATCGGCTGCTTCGCGTCCATCAGTCCGCGAACCGCGGCGTCTCCGCGCTGAAGCCGCAGATCGCACGGGTCGAGGCCGTCGGGCGCGACGGCGACAAAGGTCTGCGCGTTGAAACGGTCGTCCTCCGTGAAGGCACGCAGCGCGGCCTTCTGCCCCGCCTCGTCACCGTCGAACGTGAAGACGACCTCACCGGATGCGTTGTCGTCACCCATCACCCGGCGCAGCACCTTGATGTGATCGGTGCCGAAGGCTGTTCCACATGTCGCGATCGCCGTCGTGAGACCGGCGAGGTGACAGGCCATCACGTCGGTGTATCCCTCGACCACGACCACACGGCGAGGGTCGCCGCGAGCGATGTCGCGCTTGGCGAGGTCGAGCCCGTACAGCACCTGCGCCTTCTTGTAGATGGGCGTCTCCGGGGTGTTCAGGTACTTGGGTCCCTGGTCGTCGTCGAAGAGCTTGCGCGCGCCGAATCCGATGGTCTGCCCCGAGACATCCCGGATCGGCCACACCAGACGCCCGCGGAAGCGGTCATAGACCCCGCGCTGCCCCGTGGAGACGAGACCGGCATTGCTCAGCTCCTCGCGGGTGAACCCCTGTGCGGTCAGCGCCTTGAGCATCCCGTCCCAGCCGCGCGGCGCGAAGCCGACTCCGAAATGCGCCGCAGCTCCGGCGTCGAATCCTCGCTCACCGAGAAAGCGCCGTCCGGCCTCCGCATCGGGGGTGAGCAGCTGTGCACGGAAGAACTCCGCCGCCGCGGTGTTCGCCGCGTACAGCCGGCTGCGGCCGCTCGTCTCGGGGGCTGCTCCCCCGTCTTCATAGTGCAGTGTGTACCCGATACGCCCGGCGAGACGCTCGACCGCTTCCGTGAAGCTGACGTGATCCATCTCCCGCAGGAAGGAGTAGACGTCCCCCGACTCCCCGCATCCGAAGCAGTGGTAGTACCCCACCTGCTGGCGCACATGGAAGCTCGGGCTCTTCTCATCGTGGAAAGGACACAGCCCCTTGAGCGAACCGACACCGGCCGACTTGAGAGCGACACGCTCCCCGATGATGTCGGCGATGTTCGTGCGCGCCTTCACCTCATCGACATCGGCCTGCCGGATCCGGGGCATCAGTGCGCCCTTTCGGCGACGGGCAGCCGCTCGGCGTGCGCCTGGGCGCCAGGGCGGGCGTGACGGGGAGTCCAGATCCCGACCTCGGCCGGATCGATCTCGCCGACGAGGCGGTTGTGCCAGTCGATCGCGCTCTGGTCGGTGAGGCTCGCGATCTGGTCCACCACAACTCTGGCGCGTTCGGCGTCGTTCTCCGCCGCGACGAAGTCCGCGGCGAACGCGGGCTCGAGCACATCGGACCCGGCGGACCACAGCGCGTCGGTCGACCAGAGGGCGTCGGCGAGTCTCTTCAGCACACGCCGCTGCTCCTTGTAGACGCCCTTGCGGGCTTCGATCGTGACGATCGCCTGCCCCATGATGCCCTTGAGCACGGCGATCTCGACCTCGATCACTCGCGGGACGACGACATGGGCGTTGTAGCGGACGAGTGCTGTCGTGCCGTAGGCCTCCGTGGTCGCGGAGACCGAGGCTCGGGCGAAGCGTCCGATCAGATCGCTCGTGAGGTTCTTGAGACGGGCCAGTGCCTGGCGGGAGCGGTCGAACGACGAGAGCCACATCGGCTGCGACGCGAGGCGGTAGAGCGCATCGGCGAGTTCATCGCGAGTGAAGTCATATCCCACCCACTGCTGGATCCGCCCGACGAGGGCGTCGTGCTGACGGGGGTCGGCGAGCTGAGCGACGTCGACATAGCCGTTCACGATGGCATCCTCGAAGTCGTGGACCGAGTACGCGATATCGTCGGAGAGATCCATGATCTCGGCTTCGATGCAGCGGAGACGCCCCGGCGCCCCTTCGCGCATCCAGCGGAAGACCGCCTCGTCCTCGGGGTACACCCCGAACTTCAGCCGACCGCCCGGGTCCGGCACCGGACTGTCGACCGTCCACGGGTACTTGCACGTGGCGTCGAGGCTGGCACGGGTCAGATTCAACCCCACGGAACGGTCGTCGTCGTCGAGGACCTTCGCCTCCAGCCGCGAGAGGATGCGCAGGGACTGGGCGTTCCCCTCGAAGCCCCCGATGGGCTCTGCCCACTCGTTGAGAGCTCGTTCGCCGTTGTGACCGAAGGGAGGATGCCCCAGGTCGTGGCTCAGGCACGCCGTGTCGACGACATCCGCCGAAACGCCGAGGGCGACAGCGAGTTCGCGCCCGACCTGAGCCACCTCGAGGGAATGCGTCAGACGGTTGCGGGCGAAATCCGCGGTGCTGGCGGGGCTGAGCACCTGCGTCTTCGCGGCGAGTCGGCGCAGCGCGGCGGAGTGCAGAACACGGGCACGATCGCGAGCGAAGTCGTTGCGCTCGGAACGATGGGTTTCGGCGAAGAAGCGTTCGGCGTCTCGCGCGTCGTAGCCGTCGGCGCGCAGGCCTGCCTTGGGGTCAACCGCCACTGTTCTCGATCTCCGCTCCACGCATCATCTCCGAGGTGTCGGATGCGATCTCCCGCGACTCCAACCACTTCTCCGGCAGGGCTGTGCGCTTCGGATGTCCTGCCCGACCGCGCTGCCCCTCGGCGTCCGCACCGGGATAGGGTGCCGTGTGATCGAGCCGGCCGAGGAGGTCGTCGATCTCGGCGAGGCTGGATGCCGTGGCGAGTCCGGTGCGGATGTCGCCCCCGACCGGGTAGCCCTTGAAGTACCAGGACACGTGCTTGCGGATATCCCGGCACCCGCGGTCCTCATCCTCGAAGAACTCGACCAGCAGCTCGGCGTGGCGACGGAAGGCGTTCGCGACGAAGCCGAGTGTCGCATCGACGGTCTTCCCCTCCCCACCGAAGGCCGTGGCCAGCTCGCCGAACAGCCACGGGCGTCCGAGGCAGCCACGCCCGACCACGACACCGTCGCAGTCGGTCTGCGCCATCATGCGCACGGCGTCGTCGGCCGACCAGATGTCGCCGTTGCCGAGCACCGGGATGCTCGTGACCGCCTGCTTCAGCTCGCCGATCGCATTCCAGTCCGCGAACCCCGAGTAGAACTCGCCAGCGGTCCTGGCGTGCAGCGCGACCGCGGCCGCCCCTGCATCTTCAGCCGCTCGCCCGGCATCGAGGAAGGTGAGGTGGTCTTTATCGATGCCCTTGCGCATCTTCACCGTGAGCGGGATGTCGCCTGCGGCTTTCACCGCCTGGTCGACGATGTCGGCGAACAGCTTCGACTTCCACGGCAGCGCCGCTCCCCCGCCGCGGCGCGTGACCTTCGGCACCGGGCAACCGAAGTTGAGGTCGATGTGGTCGGCGTGGTCCTCGGCGACGATGATGCGAACGGCCTCGGCGATGGTCTTCGGGTCGACGCCGTACAGCTGGATGGACCGTGGCGTCTCCGACTCGTGGTGGCGGATCAGTCGCATGGTGGTCTCGTTGCGCTCGACGAGAGCGCGCGAGGTGATCATCTCGCTGACGTACAGCCCGGCACCGTACTCACGGCACAGTCGCCGGAAGGCGGTGTTGGTGATCCCCGCCATGGGTGCGAGGACGACCGGCACGTCGAGATCGATCGGACCGATGCGAAGCGGGCGGGCAGGTGCGGTGGCGAGAGTCATGTCCCCTCTATTCTCCCAGACGCGGAGCCCAGGGGGATGCGGCGATCTAAGCTGTGAATATGACCGAATCCGCGCTCCGCACGATCCCGTTCACCGACGCGAAGGGCGAGGAGAAGACCCTCGACGATCTCGGCGCCGACGTGGTGCTGGTCGTGAACGTCGCCTCCAAATGCGGCCTGACGCCGCAGTACGAGCAGCTCGAGGAGCTGCAGCGTCTGTACGGCGACCGCGGGTTCACGGTCGTCGGCTTCCCGTGCAACCAGTTCTTCGGCCAGGAGCCCGGCTCGGTGGACGACATCCTCGAGTTCTGCTCGACGACGTACGGCGTCACGTTCCCGGTCAACGACAAGGTCAAGGTGAACGGCAAGAACGCCGCGGAGCTCTACAAGGCACTCAAGGAGACCCCCGACGCCGGCGGAAAAGCCGGACGGGTCGAGTGGAACTTCGAGAAGTTCCTCGTGCTGCCTGACGGGGACGTCCTGCGCTTCCGCCCGAAGCAGAAGCCGGACGCCCCCGAGATCGTCAGCGCCATCGAAGCCGCCCTTACCCGCTAGATCGAGCCGAGCGTCGGACCGGCACCGAACGGTCAGACGGCTGCCGTCTCCGTCCCGGCTTCTCCGCGCTTCGACCAGAGGTCGCGGAGCACGTTCTCGAACGCCGCCGGTGGCTGCGCCCCGCTGATGCCGTACTGGCCGTCGACGACGAAGAACGGCACACCCTGGATGCCGTAGGCACGGGCCTGGGCCTGATCCTGACGAACCGCCGGCAGGTACTGCTCGCTCTCGAGCGCCGCGCGAGCGCGATCTGCGTCGAGGCCGACCTCGGTCGCGAGCTCGACCAGGTCGTCGATACGGCCGACGTGCTTGCCTTCGGTGAAGTAGGCGGACATGAGCCGCTCCTCCAGCTCGTGCTGCAGGCCCTCGGCCTTCGCGAAGTGCAGCAGCTCATGAGCCTTGACCGTGTTGGTGTGCTGCAGCAGATCGAAGCGGTACTCGAGTCCCGCGTTCGCGGCGACACCGGTCACATTCGACAGCATCTGCTCGACCTGCTCGCGCGGCATGCCCTTGTGTCCGGCGAGGAAGTCGATCTCGTCGCCGTCGAAGTCGACGGGGGTGTCGGGCGAGAGCTCGAAGGAGTGGAAGGTGATGTTGACCTGCGGTGCGTCGTCGTCGGCGGCGACCGCTTCGAGACCCTTCTCGAGGTTGCGCTTGCCGATGTAGCACCAGGGGCAGGCGATGTCGGACCAGATGTCGATGGAGATGGGTTCAGTCACACTCCCATGCAACCGCATGCGCCTATGAGCTATTCCGAGGCAGCCACAGCCCGCGGGTAGGCTTCTCGGATGCTCTCCCCGACGACCCGCTGCCGTTCCGGCCGGAGCGGGTTCTGGTGGCGGGCGTCTCCGGCTCGGGAAAGACGACCCTGTCGCGGCGTATCGGCACGATGTGGAGCCTGCGCCACGTCGAGATCGACGGTCTGTTCCACGGACCGAACTGGACTCCTCGCCCCGAGTTCCTCGACGACGTGCGCGCCTTCGCGTCCGACGACCGTTGGATCACCGAGTGGCAGTACACGAGCAAGGGCACGGATGCGATCCTCACGCCGCGCGCGCAGCTCGCCGTCTGGCTGGACTATCCCCACCGCGTCGTGCGCGCCCGTCTGATCCGGCGCACGCTCGCCCGCGGCATCCTGCGACTCGAGCTCTGGAACGGGAACCGCGAGAAGGGACCGTGGAACCTGCTGAACCGCGATCCCGAGGAGAACATCCTCGCGTGGCAGACGGCGACGCTCCACAAATGGAGCGAGCGGTTTCCGGCCCTGCAGGAACACTTCCCCCACCTCGTCGTCGTGAGGCTGCGCCATCCGCGGGAAGCCGAGAGGTGGCTCCGGGCTCAGGCCGAGGCCTCCGGCGAGTCGATCGCGCCGCCGAAACGACGATCGCGCGACAGGTAGATACCGATGGCGCGCCACAACTCCTCACGCGAGAAATCGGGCCAGAGGGTGTCGAGGAACACCATCTCGGCGTAGGCCGACTCCCACAACAGGAAGTTCGAGGTGCGTTGCTCCCCCGAGCTGCGCAGGAACAGGTCGACGTCCGGCATGTCGGGCACATACAGGTTCCGGCGGATCATCTTCTCGGTGATCGCCTTCGGCTTCACCCGCCCGGTGGCGACGTCCTCGGCGATCGCCCGCATCGCATCGACGAGCTCCACCCTGCCGCCGTAGTTGACGCACATGGTGAGGGTGAGCACGTCGTTGCCGCGGGTGAGCTGCTCGGCGTGCTGGAGCTCCTTGATGACGCTTCCCCACAGACGCGGCTTGCGTCCGGCCCAGCGGATCCGCACGCCCCATTCGTTGAGCTGATCACGGCGTCGGTGCAGCACGTCGCGGTTGTACCCCATCAGGAAGCGGACCTCCTCGGGAGAGCGCGCCCAGTTCTCGGTCGAGAACGCGTACACGGAGAGATGCTTCACCCCGGCCTGGATCGCGCCGGCGACCACGTCGAGAAGCACCTCCTCCCCTGCCTTGTGACCTTCGATCCGGTTGAGACCCCGGCGGTTGGCCCAGCGGCCGTTGCCGTCCAT
>NZ_DFQP01000107.1:12872-112563 GCF_002377845.1 Microbacterium sp. UBA3486 | reverse complement strand
GACGGCGAGGCCGAGCCCGGCGCGCGCGACCGTGCGGCGATGCACCCCGGCGCACAGCGGGGCGATGGCCAAGCCGGTCACCGCGGTGAGCAGGAGGGTCGCGGTGACGAGCCAGCTGGCGGTGAGGACGTCGAGGCCGAGGCCTGTCTGCGCGGCGGTGATCATGTAGGGCGAAAGATTGACGCCCAGGTACCCCGCGATCCCGATGGCGAACGTCGCCGTCGCCGTCGGGAAGCGGAGGGGGATTCGGGTGCGGAGATCGAGAGTGGTCATGGGGCTCCAGGGAGTCGGCACGGCATTGTGCGGAGAGAGGGAAGACAGCGGACGTGCGGCGGGTGGGGCACGAGGCGTAAACGAATGGTGTTCGTAAACGAATGGTGTTCATTATTATGCACAGATGAGGGTTCTCGCGGAACCCCCAGATCTCATACCCGGTCCGCCGGAGAAAGCGAGTCCCCGATGCCGAGGCCTTCCTCCCCGCTCCTGTCCCCGGAGATCATCGGCTCGGCGGGTCTCGCGCTCGCGAGAGCCGGCGAACCGTTCGGAGTGAACGCCATCGCCCGCGAGCTCGGCGTGCGCCCGTCATCGCTCTACAACCACGTCGACGGCATGGACGGCATCCTCGAGCTCATGCGCGGAGAACTCGTGGAGGGATACCGCGTCGAGTGGCACGGCGAGCCCTGGGACGAGTTCGTGCTCGCTGTGCTGCGCACGCAACGCCGGATGTACGCAGATCACCCGCAGCTCGTTCCGTTGCTCGTGGGGAAGACGATCACGCACCCGGCGGTGATCGCCGCATACGACGATCTCGCATCCGTGCTCGTCGACGGAGGCTTCCCCGACGATGAGGCGCTCTCGGTGATCGCCGTCATCGACGCCTTCGCGATCGGCTTCGGTCTCGATCTCGCCTCTCCCGACGAGGTCTGGCAGCCCGAAGGCGGCACGCGCACTCTGGGGCGTCTCATCGACGGAGCGGAGCGCGGGAGTGCACGGTCGGATCGCACATTCGAGCTCGGGGTCGGCCTGCTCCTCGACTCGCTGCGCGCGCGTCTCGTCGGCACTCCGCCCATGACCGATCAGGCGTCTTCCCGGTTCTGACGTAGCATGCACTCTGCCGCATCCGTCGATCCCGAGGAGGACACATGACGACCTGGAACCCTGACGAGCTCAGCCGCATCGCCGAGCCGGAGATGTTCGATCTCTCCGCGCAGCTCGAGGACGGCACGATGCCGAAGACCGTGGGGATCTGGGCGGTCGCGGTCGATGGTCGTCTGTTCGTCCGCTCCTACACGGGACTTGCGGGCAAGTGGTACGCCCCGGCCCTGGCCAGTCTGCGCGGACGCGTCTCCGCGGGTGGCGTCACGAAGGATGTCCGCTTCGAGAGGGTCGGCGATGAGGCGATCAACGCCGCGATCGATGCCGAGTACCTCCGCAAGTACACGCCGAGCCCATACGCTCCCGAGATGGGTCAGGAGCCGGTGCGTTCGAACACGCTCGAGGTCATCCCGCTCGACTGACCGTGTCGCGATGCGTCGCGTCGACCGGGGAGATTGGCCCTCTCGATGACCCGCCCCAGACGGTGTCGTCGAGAGGGCTCACCGCCCTTCCCGGACGGTAGGGGAGGCGGCGAAGATATCGCTGCGCTCACGGCTGATTCCCCAGTCCTCAGCCTCGTAGCCCCCGCTACGAAGAGCAGAATATCGCTTAATCCGCTTGTCCGCCATTTGGGGGACAAAGAAATTTACGAATGTTGCTCGTGAGGGACTCCCTGGTGTCTTCCTGACGGCCTTCTCTAGGGTGGACTCATGGACAGACTGCTCGTGCTCACCGCTCAGGTCGCCATCGCCCACGGCCATCGCATCGAGGTGACGGAGCAGACCGATCCGCTCACTGACGAACCGGTCATCCTCGCCATCGTCGACCTCGACACGGGCATCCGCTATCGACGCGCAGAAGACCCGAGCGGCGACTTCTCCTGCTGGATCGGGCGCGTCCTGCGCTGCACCGTGACGATGGGTGGCGCCGGCGCGCACACCTCGCTGCTCGTCGACCCCATCGGGCCCGGTCCGACCGGCGCCAAGGTCGCTCTCCGTGAAGCCGACGCAGCCGCGGACGCCGCGAAGGCCGAGGCGGACCGCTGGGGTGGAGCCGACCGTCCTCCCGTGGAGGAGCCCGAGCGATTCTGGTGAGTCGGGGCGGCCGTCCTCAGCGGAAGTCCCTGGACCGATGCGTGAGACCGGTGCGAAGATCCTCGAACCCATCGGCGAGCACGTTGACCACGCCCTCCGCAGATCGCTCCAGGATGCCGCGGATGATGAGTGCCGGTGAATCACGGGCGACCCGGCGGTAGCGGTTCCAGACCCCGGCTGAGCAGACGACGTTCACCAGGCCGCTTTCGTCCTCGAGATTCACGAAGGTGATCCCGGCGGCCGTCGCGGGTCGCTGACGGTGAGTGACCAGACCGGCGACCTCGATGCGTCGACCGACCTCGTGTCCCTGCAGGTCGATCGCCGTCAGAACCCCGCGCGCGCGCAACTCGTCGCGGAAGTGCGCCATCGGATGATCGTCGGTCGACACGCCGGTCGCCCACAGGTCGGCGGAGAGACGCTCGTAGCTGGTCTGATCGGCGAACAGGGGCGGTTGCACCGCGACCGTCGTCCCCGGGAGGAACCGGGAACGGTCGTCCGCCGCGGCGCCGGCCATCCAGATGGCCTCTCGGCGTTCCAGGCCCAGGCAGTCGAAGGCGCCGGCGGTGGCGAGGGCCTCCAGTTGCGCGGCGGTGGCATCCGTTCGTCGCACCAGGTCGTTCAAGTCCCGGTACCGGCCGTTCGCGTCGCGTTCGGCGACGATCCTCTCCGCCATCGGCGCCCCGATCCCACGGATGCCGCCGAGTCCCAGCCGCACCGCGAACTCGCCGTCCCTGCGATGCGCAGCCGACTCATCCGATGCCTCGCGATCGAAGCGGAGGACGGAGGGCTGAGGGTCGGCGAGGCACGCGTCCCGGCCGGTGGGCCCGTTCCCCGAGGCGCCGGCGAGTGGTTCCAGGGTCTCTGTCGCACCGGAGACATGCAGATCGGGGCGGTGGACCTCGACCCCATGCCGTCGAGCATCGGCAGTGAGGGTCGCTGCGGAGTAGAAGCCCATGGGCTGCGAGCGCAGGAGGCCGGCGAGGAACGCGGCGGGGTAGTGCAGCTTCAGCCAGGAACTGGCGTAGACGAGAAGGGCGAATGACAGGGAGTGCGACTCGGCGAAGCCGAAGTTGGAGAACGCCTGGATCTGCGCGTAGATGCGATCGGCCGCCTCATCGACGAGTCCGCGCCGCGCCATCCCCGCGTACAGCTTGTCCCTGACCTTCTCGATCTTCTCCAGGCCGCGCTTGGAGCCCATGGCCCGGCGCAGCAGGTCCGCCTCATCGGCCGTGCAGTCGCCGATCGCCGTCGCCATCTGGATGAGCTGTTCCTGGAAGATCGGGATGCCCAGCGTGCGTTTCAGGATGTCCTCCAGATCGCTGTGCGGATACGGGATCAGGAACTCCACCGGCTCTTCGCCGCGCAGGGCGCGCTCCCGGTTCTCCTCATCGATGCGGTCCTTCGCCATCTTGCGCCGCACGAAAGGATGCACAGCGCCACCCTGGATGGGGCCGGGGCGGATGAGCGCGATCTGGATGGCGAGATCGTAGAAGCTCCGCGGCTGCAGACGGGGGAGCAGTCCGATCTGCGCGCGGGATTCCACCTGGAAGACTCCGATCGAATCCGCACGGCAGAGCATGTCGTAGACCCCCGCCTCCTCCTTGGGGATGCTCTCGAGCGTCCACTGCTCGCCTGTGGTCTCCCGGATCAGGTCGAAGCAGTGCTGGAGGGCGGCGAGCATCCCGAGACCCAGCAGATCGAACTTCACCAGTCCCATGAAGGCGGAGTCGTCCTTGTCCCACTGGATGACCGTGCGGTTCTCCATGCGGGCGTGCTCCACGGGAACGACCTCGCCGACCGGGCGTGCAGTGAGCACCATGCCGCCGGAATGGATGCCGAGATGCCGAGGAGCCTTCAGCAGCTCTCCCGCGTAGGCGAGCACGTTCTCGGGGATGTCGTGTCCTTCGACGGGCTCCAGACCCACGCCCCAGCCGTCGACCTGGCGGGACCATGCGTCCTGTTGGCCGGGGGAATGGCCGAGTGCTCTGGCCATATCCCGCACCGCGTTCTTCGGGCGGTATTGGATGACGTTCGCCACCTGGGCCGCCCGCTCCCTGCCGTACTCCCGATACACCCACTGGATGATCTCCTCGCGGCGGTCGGAGTCGAAGTCCACATCGATGTCGGGCTCTTCCGTGCGGGTCGTCGCGAGGAACCTCTCGAAGGGGAGACGGTAGAGGATCGGATCGACGGCGGTGATCCCCAGCAGGTAGCAGACCGCGCTCGCCGCGGCCGACCCCCGACCCTGGCAGAGGATGCCGAGCCGTCGTGCCTCCGTGACGATCCCGTGCACGATCAGGAAGTACCCGGGGAAGTCCTTCTCCTCGATCACGTCGAGCTCGCGCGCGATCCGGTGCCGGCCGTCGTCGTCCAGTCGCGGGTACTTCGTAGGTACCGCCTCCCAGACCAGATGGCGCAGCCAGCTCATGGGCGTGTGCCCCTCCGGCACCTTCTGCTGCGGCAGCGCCGGTCGTGCGAGGCGCAGGGGGAAGGCGGATGCCGCGGCCAGTTCGAGCCCGTACGAGATCGCTCCGGGGTGGCGCCGGAAGCGCGCCGACATCTCGGCCCCGCTGCGCAGGTGTGCACCGCCGTGGGAGGGCAGCCACCCGTCGAGCTCGTCCATGCTGCGCACCGCGCGCACCGCGGCCACGGCCTCGGCGAGGGGCGCCTGCGCCGGCGTGGCGTAGTGCACGTTGTTGGTCGCGACCACCGGCAGGCGCATCCGACGGGCCAGCTCGGCGAGGGTGTCGTTGCGACGGGTGTCGAGGGGGTCTCCGTGGTCGAAGAGCTCGACGGCGACGTGCTCGCTCCCGAACAGGTCGACGAGCGACCGCAGCGGATGGGCGGCGTCTCCGGCCTCGAGACCGCGGCGCACGGCGCCTTTGCGGCATCCGGTCAAGATCGTCCAGTGCCCGCCCGCACGTGCGGCGAGATCGTCGAGGTCGTAGACCGGGCGCCCCTTCTCACCGCCGCGCAGCTGCGCCGCGGTGATCGCCCCCGAGAGCCGGTGATAGCCCTCCGTGCCCCGGGCGAGGACCAGCAGATGCTCGCCGGCGGGATCGGCGTGACCCCGTTGTGGTGCGGGCAGGTCCAAGGAGAGCTCCGCTCCGAACACTGTCTGCAGCGGGCTCTCCATGAGGCCGGCCACCTCGGCGAAGCGCGCGGCGCCGTAGAAGCCGTCGTGGTCGGTGAGGGCCAGAGCGGTCAGCCCGAGGCGGTCGGCCTCGGCGAGGAGTTCTTCCGGGGAGGAGGCGCCGTCGAGGAACGAGTACGACGAATGGGTGTGCAGCTCGGCATAGGGGATCGGGTCTTCGGGTCGGGGCGCGGCCGGGGGCGTGCGCGTGCGGCGACGGCTCACCGGTCCGGGGTCCGTCCGCTGCCCTCGAGGCTCGGAGCCGGGAGGAGGCGGGGGTGACTCCTCGCCGCTGAGGGTGCGCTCCAGCTCGTTCCAGGACAAGGGGGGATTGTGCCACCCCATCAGCGATACCTCCCCTCGGCCCACCAGCGCTCGCCGGCGTGGAAGACCAGCCACGCGCGGTCGTGGTCGTCGACGATCTGGAGCCGGTGCCCTCGCTTCCCTCCGCCCGAGGTCCATCGTCGTTCGTGCACCGGCCAGGGGCCGGCCCATGCCTGCACAGCCGCTCCCTCGATGCGGGCGGGGTCGTTCGAGAGCGCCCCGCGTTCGTCGACGCCGATGGTGCTCTCATCCGCGGCGAGCACCGCGATGGGGCGCGGGGGGAGGAAGACCTCGGCGGGCAGCGGATCGGGAAGGCTTCCCGGCCAGGGGGAGCCGGGGTCGCGCGGAGGGACCGTGCGCTCTCCCCAGGGTGTGA
This sequence comes from Microbacterium sp. UBA3486, assembly GCF_002377845.1. Classification (NCBI taxonomy): domain Bacteria; kingdom Bacillati; phylum Actinomycetota; class Actinomycetes; order Micrococcales; family Microbacteriaceae; genus Microbacterium; species Microbacterium sp. UBA3486. The sequence continues at coordinate 106,541 of NZ_DFQP01000107.1, read as the reverse complement.
GCACCTGCCGGTCGGCGAGCCAGCGCCCACCCGCGACGGCGGCGGTGACCACGCCCTGATGGCCCAGCATGGTCTGCACGCGCGAGACCGCGTGGTGCAGGCGCTCATCGGTGCCGGAGCCGAAGAGACCGGGCTGGTGATGCGCGGCGTCATCGACGGCGGCGGGGATGATGCGCACCGCCATGATGCCGCCGAAAGCCCGCGCCTCGTCGACCGGTTCCTTGGCGGACTGCGCGGCCAGAGCCTCCAGCTGCCACCGCACCCGGTCGACCAGGTCGGAGGCGTCGAAGCAGGTCGGATGCAGCCAGGAGCGGGAGTAGACGGCCCCGTTGTCGTCGGTCAGCTCGATTCGCACCTCGGTGCAGACGAGTGAGACGTCGCCGAGAGCGAGCATCACCGCATCAGCCGTCTGGCGCACCGCGAAGGCCACCTGATCCGTTCCGCCCAGCGGGGAGTCGAACTCGATCCGCCGCGCCAGCTCCGGATCGGGTGGGCGCGGTGTCAGCGGCCGGGAGTCGGCACCGGCCGCGAGCGCGTGCAGGCGCGCGCCGTGCTCGCCGAAGCGATCGCGCACGTCGAGAGGGGCGAGGGCGGTGAACTCGCCGAGGGTGCGCACTCCGAGGCGGACGAGCAGACCGGTGATCTGTTCGTCGCGCAGCACCTGCACGGGGTAGGGCGCCAAGAACTCACGGGAGCCCCCCGGTGGCACCACCGTGCACGCGGCGGAACCGCGCGCGGCGATCTCCGCCGTGAAGGGACCATCGGCGACCCCCGCACGTGCCTCGGGGAAGCCGGCCTCCGTCAGGACGGCGGTGAGTGCCTCTGCGGCCTCCGCCTCTCCTCCGTGGTAACGGGAGATGCCCCGGGCACGGAGGATCGCGAGCCCCGGTCTCAGCAGCGTGACCCCAGGGGCGTGTCTCTCGATCAGATGCAGCACCGGCAGGAAGGCGCGCTCGTCCCTCTCGGGGTCATGGGGGAGCACTCGCAGTGACGAGAGATGCCCCTGCGCGACCCGGCGACGCTGGCCGGTGCGCACGCCGTGTTCCCGGGCGGAGGCGGTGCACGCGACGATCGTGTTCGCCTGCACCAGGGCTGCGGGCGGATGCGGGGGCGCGCTGCTGAGGACGGCACGCATCGGCCAATCGGGGAACCACAGCACGAGGACGCGAAGCGGGCTGTTCATCCGGCCTCCGCCCAGTGCAGGAGCTCCAGCGATACGGGCTCGACGGGCACGGGAGAGTCGTGGGAAGGGGCGGACAGCGCGGTGAGGTCGACGGCAGCGGGCGCGATGGCGATGGGCTCGACGGCGGTGGGCTCGACGGCGCCGTGTCCGCCCGGCAGCTGCACGCGCACGCTCGACGGGCGAGGGCTGTGCCGTGTCCGAGCCGTCACCGTGACCGTGCAGTCGGAGAGCAGTCCCCAGCCGGCACCGAGGCCGTGCCAGTGCGGGTCGTGCAGGCGAATCGTCCCCTCGGTCTGCGGCCAGCGTTCGACGCCGGGAGATTCGGTGACCAGGAGTGTGCATCCGCGATCGCGCAGGCGCGCGCTCAGCCGGGAGACGTCGGCGTCTCGAGTCCGTGAGCCGGGAGTCACGACGATCAGGGGAACGACTTCGGCCAGGGCGGAGGTCGCCGCCAGCCAACGATCGCCGGGTGCGGGCACCAGGATCAGCCGGGTGAGGTCGATGCCGAATGCGGCGGCCGCTTCGACGCCGAGGGTCGGCATGCCGACAACGGCGCACCAGAGCCCCTTCTGCGACGCCGCGCTGAGGAGCGCGAGCACGAGGCTCGGCGACGGGGAGACGGTGTAGGAGGTGCCGGTCTGCAACCCTTCCTCCGGAAGGAGGGCGGCGAGGGCGGGGTCGAGGGGGAGCAGCGCGTGCTCGCTGCGTCGCCGCTGCATCCGGCTGATCTCGCGGCGCAGTCGCAGCACTTCTCCCGCGCGGGAATCGCCCGCCGGAGAGAGCGGGGCGATGGCATCGAGCCCGATCACCTGCATCCTTTCTCGAAGATATATTCTAATATACCAAGGGGTCTGACTGACGATAGTTCGTACATCGGACATTGGCCAGGGGTTGTCCACAGGGGGTCGGGGCAGCGGTCGGCGATCTCCTACTCTGCGGGGATGGATATCCGACTCTCCCTCGTCGTCCTCGTGCACGGTCTCCTGCTGGGCGTCGGGACCTGGCTCATCGTGATCGACGTCCGCACACACCGGCTCCCGAACCGCATCGTGCTGCCGACGCTCGCCTCCCTGATCGGACTCGGCGCGATCGATGCTCTGTGCACGGGGGAGAGCGGGCCGTTCCTCCGTGCCCTCCTCGGCATGCTGCTGCTCGGCGGCTTCTACGCGGTGCTGCGGGTCATCAGCCGTGCGGGGATGGGTGGGGGAGACGTGAAGCTCGCCGCCGTCATCGGCCTGGTGCTGGGGTGGCACGGCTGGCAGGCACTGGCGGTCGGCGCGGCAGCGGCCTTCGTGCTGGGGGCGCTCTACGCGCTCGTGCTCATCCTGCTGCGAAGAGCGGACGGTTCCACCCGCATCGCCTTCGGGCCGTGGATGATCGCCGGCGCCCTTCTCGGCGTCGTCCTCGGATGACGCCGCCCTCGGAGGAATCCGCATGCCTCGCCCGGATACCGCACCGACGGCGCTACCCTGAGCACATGGCACTCGCACGGCTTCACGGCGGCCCGCTCGACGGGCAGATCATCCCTCTCGGCGACGCGGACGACAAGCTGATCGTCCCCTACAGCGAGACGCAGGTGGTGTACAACCGCCGAGGCGGACCGCAGAACACCGGCCCGAACGATGGGCCCACCGAGGTCGACTACTGGTTCGACGAGTCTCTCGAGGACCTCACGCTCGACGATGACTGAACCGTCCCGTACGGTCGAGGTCGAGCGCAAGTACGACGTCGATCTCGAGACGCCGCTGCCGCGCTGGGACGCGATCCCCGGAGTCGACACCGTCACCTCCGGCGAGGTGCGCACCCTGGATGCCCGGTACCTCGACACCGCTGATGGTGCTCTCTCGCAGAGCGGCGTGGCACTGCGTCGTCGTACCGGCGGGCCCGACGAGGGCTGGCATGTGAAGGGTCCGCGGCAGGGTGACGGGCGAGTCGAGATCGGCTGGCCGCTGGGCGAGGGCGATGAGCTCCCGCCCGCCGTCGCAGAGACCGTCTCGGAGTGGACGAGCGCACCCCTCACCCCGCTCGCACGCATCGAGAACGACCGCACCGCCTATCTGCTCACGGGCCCCGGCGGGGTCGTCGCCGAGTTCGTCGACGACCGGGTGCGCGCCACCGACCTGCGTCAGAACGTGCAGCGCGAATGGCGGGAATGGGAGATGGAGCTCGGGCCCGCGGCGCCGACCGATGACGCGGGGCGTGCCCTGTTCTTCGACGCCGTGGAGCAGGCCGTCCGCGCAGCCGGAGGCCGCGAATCGGCATCCGGCTCCAAGCTCGCGCGGGCGCTCGGCTTCTAGGGCAGGCTGCGGTCGCGCGCAACCCCTTCCCCCGGGACGGTGCGCAGTGCTTGAGTGACACCATGAGCCGACCGCCTGTGCTTCGATCGCTGCAGACGATCGTCCCCGACACCGTTCTCGTCCAGGAGCAGGTGCGTGATGTCTTCGCGCAGCAGCCCGACCTCGGGAGGCTGGCGCAGCGCATCGTCACGACGTCCTTCAACGTCTCAGGGATCGACGCCAGGCACACGGTGATCGATGAGCTGTCGCTCGCATCCGACACGACCGATCCCGTCTTCTTCGACCGGCGAACCGGGAGGCTGCTCGCCCCCGGCACCAAAGTACGCAACGACCTCTACACGCGTGAGGCCACGCGGCTGTTCGTCGAGGCTGCGAGGCGAGCGATCGGGTCCGACCCCGATCTCGGGCCCGCCGATGTGACGCATGTCATCACGGTCTCCTGCACCGGATTCCATGCCCCCGGCCCGGAGTACGAGATCGTCCGCGCCCTCGGGCTGTCCGATGCGGTGCAGCGTTTCCACCTCGGCTTCATGGGCTGCTATGCGTCCATGCCGGCGCTCCGCGCAGCGAGTCAGTTCTGCGCGGCGGACGAGAATGCGGTCGTCCTGGTCGTGAGCGTGGAGCTGTGCACGCTGCATCTGCGCTCCTCGGAGGACCCCGACACGATCGTCGCCTCGTCCCTGTTCGCCGATGGTGCGGCTGCCGGAATCGTCACGGCCCGCGACCTTCCCTCTCCTTCGACCGGGCTGCGCCTCGACCGCTTCCACACCGCGATAGCGCCGGAGGGCGAGAAGGACATGGCCTGGACGATCGGCGACACCGGATTCGAGATGATCCTCTCCACCGCGGTTCCGCAGATCATCGGCGAGACGATCATCGGCGCCCTCCGACCGCTCTATGCCGCGGAAGAGAGTCTCGGCGAGGCCTTCGAGACCGGCAGCGTGGGGGAGGTGGTCGAGCACTGGGCGATCCACCCCGGTGGGCGCAGCATCCTCGACAAGGTGCAGGAGCGGTTGCACCTCAGCGACGCGCAGCTGCACCCGGCCAGGGAGGTGCTGCGGCAGAACGGAAACATGTCCAGCGCGACCGTACTGTTCGTCCTCAAACACATCCTGGAGGAGGAGGAGGAGGGGGCAAGGGCAGGGGACCGGGTCTCTGCGATGGCGTTCGGCCCGGGGCTCACCGCCGAGAGCGCGCTGATGACCGTCGTCGCCTCGACCGAGTCATGAGGCGGTCCCTCGCCACGCGGGACGTCGGCGCCCGCGAGCTGATGGACGATCCGCACGCCGATGCGCGCAAGCTGGCCCGGACCTACGGGCGGTTCGGGTTCGTGAACGCTCTGGTCTCCCGCCCGGGAACCTTCTACCGTCGTGACATCCGGCCTCGGGCGCTGCGCTCCCGGTCGTTGCGGATCCTCGACGTGGGGGCGGGCGGGGGCGACCTCTGCCGTCTGCTCGCCCGGCGATTGCGTCATGAGGGGCTCGACGCCGAGATCACCGCTCTCGACGTCGACGAGCGGGCGATCCGCTGGGCATCGGCGCACGATCGCGGCGCCGGCATCCGGTATCGCCGCGCCCTCACGACCGAGCTGGTGGCGGCGGGCGAGACCTACGACGTGGTGCTGTCGAACCACGTGCTGCACCATCTCGACGACGCCGAACTCCGGACCGTGCTCAGCGACTCCGTGCAGCTCGCGGCTCCAGACGGCTTGGTATCCCATCACGACATCGCCCGCAGCCGCACGGCTCATGCGCTGTTCGCCGCGGCGACGTGGCCGGTCTCCGGAACTCTGCTCGCGGACTCGTTCATCCGCGAGGACGGCCTCATCAGCATCCGCCGTTCGTACACGGTCTCCGAGCTCGCAGCGATCGCCCCGAGTGGCTGGATCGTCAGCGGGGGTGTGCCCGCTCGTCTGGAACTGCGGTGGGAGGGAGACCGTGCCCGACCATGACGTCCTGATCGTGGGAGCGGGGCCCGTCGGGCTGCTGCTGGCGTGTCTGCTGGTGCAGGAGGGGAGGCATGTCGCTGTGTGCGAGCGCCGTACGGATGCGGATGAGCGGACCAGGGCGATCGGGATCCACCGTCCGGGGCTGGAGGCTCTGGATACCGCGGGCATCGGTGACGCGGTGCGGGCGGAGGCGCTGCGCCTCGACGGCGGCGAGGTGCGCAGTCGCCGTCGGACCCTGGCGACTCTGACGTTCGGGCAGGATCACCCGATCCTCATCCTCCCGCAGCCGCGGACCGGCGCACTGTTGCGCGCACGCCTGCAGTCGCTCTCCCCCGAGTCGCTGCTTCTCGAACACGACGTGCGGGGCGTACGGCAGAACGCGGATGCCGTGCAGATCGCATGCGTTTCCCCCGACGGACCGCACGAGCTGTCGGCTTCCGTGGTGGTCGTCGCGGACGGCGTGCGCAGCCGACTCCGTGACCGGATCGACGCCGGGTGGCGCCGCCGCCTCGGACGGGCCTCCTATGCGATGGTCGACCTCGCCGATGCGACACCCGACGCGCGCGCCGTGCTGCACTGCGAACCGGAGGGACTCGTCGAGTCGTTCCCACTTCCCGGTGGACAGCGCCGGTGGGTGGTGCGGGAAGCGGAGGGCGGAGGTCTGCGCAGCATCGAGGAATTCTGCGCAACCATCGAGACGCGCACGGGAATCGCCGTCGCCCCCGCGGCGGACGCGATGCCGACGTCATTCGTCGCCGCGCAGCACGCGGCGAAGCGACTGCAGCGCGGGCGGCTGGTGCTCCTCGGCGATGCCGCGCACGAGATCAGTCCGATCGGCGGGCAGGGGATGAACCTCGGGTGGATGGATGCCGTTCGTCTCGCCACCGCCCTCGTCAGGACGCTGCCGAGTCGGATGCCCGACCTGTCGGGGTACGAGCGGCACGCGCGCAGATCGGCCTCCCGGGCGCAGCGCCGCTCGGCGTTCTACATGTCGATGGGCGCTCCCGCTCCCCGGACGGTCGTGCGTGGACGGGAGGTGCTGATGCAGGGGCTCGGATCGGCACCGCTGCGCGGATGGACGACCGGCCTCCTCACGATGCGCGGCCTCTGACGGCTCCGGAGACGCACGAAGGCCCGATCCGCTGTCGGCGGACCGGGCCTTCGTGAGGAGTATCGATCAGAAGTTGATCATGTGACCGGCGAGGCCGTGGAAGCCCTCCTGCAGCGCCTCCGACAGCGTCGGGTGGGTGTGCACGTTGCGGGCCAGCTCGAGAGCCGTCAGGTCCCACTTCTGGGCCAGCGTCAGCTCGGGGAGGAGCTCGGAGACGTCGGGGCCGATCATGTGGGCGCCGATGAGCTCGAGGTGCTCGGCATCAGCGATCAGCTTGACGAAGCCGACCGGCTCGCCCAGGCCATGTGCCTTGCCGTTCGCCATGAACGGGAAGGTCGCGACCTTGATCTCGCGCCCCTCGTCCTTGGCCTGCTGCTCCGTGAGACCGAACGACGCGACCTGCGGGGAGCAGAACGTCGCGCGCGGCATCATGCGGTAGTCGCCGAGCGTCTGGGTCTCGGCTCCGCCGATGGTCTCGGCGGCGACGACGCCCTGCGCCTCCGCCACGTGGGCGAGCTGCAGCTTGGCCGTCACATCGCCGATCGCGTAGATGCCGTCGACGTTGGTGCGCATGTGGTCATCGATGTCGATCGCGCCGCGCTCGGTCAGCTTCACGCCGGTGTTCTCGAGCCCGAAGCCCTCGACGTTCGGGGCGAAGCCGACCGACATGAGGACCTTGCCGGCTTCGATCGAGCTCTGCTGGCCGTCCTTGCCGGTGTAGGTGACGGTGACCGAGGAGCCGTTGTCGACGACCGACTCGACCTTGGTCGAGGTGAGGATGTCGACGCCGTAGTTCTTGTACTGCTTCGTGATCTCCTTCGACACGTCGGCGTCCTCGTTGGGGAGCGCACGGTCGAGGAACTCGATGATCGTGACCTTGACGCCGTAGTTCGTCAGGACGTACGCGAACTCCATGCCGATGGCGCCGGCGCCGACGATGACGATCGACTCGGGCAGCTCACGGGTCATGATCTGCTCTTCGTAGGTCACCACGTTCTCGCTGAGCGTGACGCCCGGGAGCAGGCGGACCTTGGAGCCGGTGGCGATGATGACGTTGTCGAAGGTGACCTCTTCGGTCGTGCCGTCGGCCTTGGCGACCGAGATCGCCTTGGGGCCGGTGAAGGTGCCGCGACCGTTGTACTCGGTCACCTTGTTCTTCTTCATGAGGAAGTGGATGCCCTTGACGCGGCCTTCGGCCACCTCGCGGCTGCGATCGAAGGCCTTGCCGAAGTCGATCGTGAACTCACCGGAGATTCCGAAGAAATCAGCCTTGTGATTCAGGGTGTGGGCGAGTTCCGCGTTCTTCAGGAGCGCCTTGGAGGGGATGCAGCCGACGTTGAGGCAGACACCGCCCCAGTACTTCTCCTCGATGATCGCGGTGGAGAGACCGAGCTGCGCGCTGCGAACCGCAGCGACGTATCCGCCAGGACCTGCACCAAGGATGACGACGTCGTAGTGTGGCATGCCTTAAGCCTATCGCTCGGACGAGGGGTCGGAATCGGTCCGGGGGCCTCCGCCGCGGCGGCTCATGACGATCCAGACGACCACGCCGGCGACGACGAGCACGGCGACGATCACGACCACCCAGATCCAGGCGGACCCGTCGGCAGAATCGCCGGATTCCGTCACGGTCGTGGCCGTGGGGGCGGGGGCTGCCGTCTGCTCGGCCGTCGGCGGCGTCGTGGTCGGCGCGGCGCTGGGTTCGGTCGTCGCGGCGCTTTCGTCGCCGACGGTGACGGTGAAGGAGTACTCGCCCGACGTGGGGTGCCCGTCGCTGGAGACGACCTTCCAGATCACGTGGTAGGCGCCGGCCGGCCCCGAGCCCGTCAAGGGCTGCGTGACGATCGCGCCGTCGACGGTCGCCGGACCATCGGTGATGGAGGCGCCGGACGGATCGGTCACGACGACCTCGGTGGCGCCTTCGCCGCCGATCAGCTTCGCGTTGAAGGTGAGCGTCAACGCGGCGGGAACGACCTCGAGTGACTCGTCTGCCGCCGGCGACGACGATACGAGTGCGTCGTGCGCAGAGGCGGAGAGAGGGGAGAGGAGCACGAGAAAGGCGGCGAGCAGGGTCGCGGCGAGGGCGATCGGGGCGGCCGAGCGGCTCAGAGCTTTGGTCTTCACGAGTACAGCCTATGAATCCTCGGTATGGGGCGGCTGAGTGTGGAAGCGGCCTCCCGCGACCGGCTCGGCATCCGTTAGTCTGGACAACCAGGAGGGCACAGTGACTGACAGCGACAGCCGACCGGCCGGAGAAGCCGCGATCCACCGTTCCGGTGAGCAGAGACACGACGTTACGCAGACGTTCGGGCACGATTCCGATCTGTCGTTCGTGCCGTTCGGAGTGGAACTCACCGACGTCGAGCAGTCGGCGATCGCCGCGCTGCCTGCGGGATCGGCGCTTCTGCTGGTCCGCTCCGGCGCTCTCGCCGGAGCCCGGTACCTCCTCGACACCGACGTGACGACCGTCGGCCGTCACCCCGAGGCCGACATCTTCTTCGACGACGTGACGGTCTCGCGCCGGCATGCGGAGATCACGCGCACGGGGTCGACGTTCGAGATCATCGACCAGCGTTCGCTCAACGGGACCTACGTCAATGGCGAGCGTGTCGATCGCAGCACCCTGGTGGACGGTTCCGAACTCCGCGTCGGCAAGTTCCGTCTGAACTTCTTCGCCTCTCCGCACGACCGCCCGGCGGCGAACGCCTGATGGGGGCCTCTCCTGCCCGCGAACGCTCTGCGTCCGCGGGTCTGTTGAGTATCGGTCAGGTGCTCGCAAGGCTCACCCCGGAGTTCCCCGACCTGACCTCCAGCAAACTGCGCTTCCTCGAGGTGCAGGGCATCGTCACGCCCTCTCGCACCGACTCCGGCTATCGCAAGTTCTCGGCGTCCGACATCGAGCGCCTCCGGCTCGGACTCACGCTGCAGCGTGATCACTACCTTCCTTTGAGCGTCATCCGCGAACAGCTCGACGACGTCGACGCCGGGGGAGACGCGACTGCTCTCGTGCCCCCGCCGTCGATCACCCCGGCGCCCCGCCGGTACCGCCGCGACGAGCTCCTCGCCGCGGCCGGAGCAGGCCCGCAGCTCCTCAACGACGCCATCAGCACCGGCGTCATCACCGCTCAGGAGAGCTACCCCGAGGCGACGGTGACACTGCTTCGCGGTCTCGTCGGCCTGGACCGCCACGGCATCGAGCCGCGGCACCTTCGTTCGCTGCGTCAGGGCGCCGAGCGCGAGGTCGCCCTCATCGAATCCGCCATGTCCGCGCTGCTCCGCCGGACCGATGCGGCCTCCCGAGCGAAAGCCAGCGAGCTCGCTCCCGAGCTCGCCACGCGCATCGACGAAGTGCGCTCGCTCTTCGTCAAGGATGCGCTCTCGCGCGTGCTTTCGTAACGAACTGATTGCGACACACCTTCGCCGCGGCACGGATGTGATTGCCGGTGCCCAGGCACTGCTCTACCGTGGAAGATAACCGTTCCAGGGAGGATTTCAGATGAATGCGGATGAGCTCACAGGCGACCCGCGGTTCGTACCCGAACTCCTCTTCACCGACGGCCTTCCGGCCATGGATGACGAGGTCGGCTACCGTGGTGCGGTCGCTGCTCGTGCCGCCGGCATCACCTATCGTCAGCTGGACTACTGGGCCCGCACCGAGCTGGTGGAGCCCACCGTCCGAGGCGCGAGCGGCTCGGGTTCGCAGCGTCTCTACGGCTTCCGCGACATCCTCGTCCTCAAGCTCGTGAAGAGTCTTCTCGACACCGGCATCTCGCTGCAGCAGATCCGCACCGCCGTCGAGGAACTCCGTCGCGCCGGCATCCGCGATCTCGCAGGCACCACGCTCATGAGCGACGGCGCCTCGGTCTACCTCTGCACATCGAACGACGAGGTCATCGACCTCGTCAGCCGCGGTCAGGGTGTCTTCGGAATCGCCGTCGGCAAGGTGCTCCGCGAGGTGGAGTCGACGCTCGTCGCCTTCGATGCCACCGCTCCGGACCCTGTCGACGAGCTGTCCGCTCGTCGCACCAAGCGTTCCGCCTGACGTCTCACGTCATACAGAAAACGGCCGTCCTCGAAGAGGGCGGCCGTTTCGCTGTGCGCGTCGGGAGGGTCAGCTCTGCTGACCGCTCTCGGGGACGGGGATGCGACCGGTGCGGATGATGCGGTCGAGCAACTGGTCGAAGTCGGCGGCGAGCTCCTGGGCGGAGTCTCCGGGCCAGATGTGCAGCGGCTTGGCGGCACCCTGAGCCTGCTGCAGAGACGTGCGCTCGGGCAGCTGAGGGGAGAGCACGAGCGGCCCGAACATGTCGCGCAGCTCCTTGATGCGGAACTGGTGCTCGATGGACTGGGGGCGCACGCGGTTCACCACGATGCCGAGCGGCTGGAGTCGGGGCGAGAGTCCGCGCCGGATCTCCTCGATCGCGCGGAGGGCGCGGTCGGCTGCGGCGACGGAGAAGAGGCCGGGTTCGGTGACGACCATGACACGGTCGCTCGCAGCCCACGCCGTGCGGGTCAGCGCGTTCAGGGACGGCGCGCAGTCGACGAGCACGAGGTCGTAGTCGGCTTCGACGGAGGCGAGGGCCTCTTCGAGCTTCCACACGTCGCGCACACTCGGGTGCGGACCGTCGAAGTTGATCGCGGAGGGGCTGCCGATGAGCACGTCGATCGTGCCCGGGTGCACCTTCGCCCAGCCGCTGGAGGTGATCGCCTGACGGACGACCTTCTCCTTCGGGTTCGCCAGGACGTCGGCGATGTTGAGTCGTCCGGCCACCTGGATGTCCATCCCGGTGGAGACGTCGGACTGCGGGTCGAGGTCGACGACGAGAGTCCGGACGCCTCGGGCGAAAGCCGCTGAGGCCAGCCCGAGTGTCACGGTCGTCTTGCCGACGCCTCCCTTGAGAGAGCTGACGCTGAGTACGTGCACGGAGACCACGTTACCTTCCCCTAGGCTGGGGGAACACTCAGCCCCGCCCCATGCGCATCGAAAACGCTGCGCATCGAGCTCCCAGAGGTGTGCATGTTCCAGAAGATCCTTGTGGCGAACCGCGGCGAGATCGCGATCCGTGCCTTCCGTGCGGCTGTCGAAGTGGGAGCGCGCACCGTCGCGGTGTTCCCGCATGAGGACCGCGGCTCCGTCCATCGGCTCAAGGCCGATGAAGCCTACGAGATCGGTGAGCGCGGGCATCCGGTGCGCGCGTACCTGAATGTCGACGAGATCATCCGCGTCGCACTCGAGTCGGGGGCGGACGCGATCTACCCCGGATACGGTTTCCTCTCCGAGAACCCGGAGCTCGCCGAGAAGGCGGCGGCGAACGGCATCGTGTTCATCGGTCCGCCATCGAACGTGCTCGAGATGGCCGGAAACAAGGTCGAGGCGAAACGCCATGCGATCGAAGCCGGTGTCCCGGTCCTCCGCTCCACCGAGGCATCCGATGACGTCGAGGCGCTGGTCGCCCAGGCGGAGGAGATCGGATTCCCGCTGTTCGCCAAGGCCGTGGCCGGTGGCGGAGGCCGCGGGATGCGTCGTGTCGAGACGGCCGGGGACCTCGCTCCCGCTCTGGCAGAAGCGATGCGAGAGGCCGAGAGTGCCTTCGGCGACGCCAGGATGTTCCTCGAGCAGGCGGTCGTGCGCCCGCGCCACATCGAGGTGCAGATCCTCGCCGACAAGACCGGCGAGACCGTGCACCTGTTCGAACGTGACTGCTCGGTGCAGCGGCGTCATCAGAAGGTCGTCGAGATCGCACCGGCGCCGAACCTCGACGACAGCGTGCGCACCGCTCTGCACGGGTACGCGGTCGCCTTCGCCCGCTCCATCGGGTACGAGAACGCCGGGACGGTCGAGTTCCTGCTCGAGACCGCGGGGGAGCGCACGGGAGAGGTCGTCTTCATCGAGATGAACCCGCGCATCCAGGTCGAGCACACGGTCACCGAAGAGGTGACCGACGTCGACCTGGTGCAGAGCCAGATGCGCATCGCCTCGGGCCAGACCCTCGCCGAACTGGGACTGCAGCAGGAGAACCTGCATCTGCGCGGTGCCGCACTGCAGTGCCGGATCACGACGGAGGACCCGACGCAGGGCTTCCGCCCCGATACCGGCAAGATCACGACCTACCGCTCTCCCGGGGGCGCCGGGATCCGTCTCGACGGCGGCACGGTCCATCAGGGCGCACAGATCAGCCCCCACTTCGACTCCATGCTGGCGAAGCTCACCTGCCGCGGACGCGACTTCCCCGCTGCCGTCGCTCGTGCCCGTCGAGCCCTCGCGGAGTTCCGCATCCGTGGCGTCTCGACCAACATCCCCTTTCTCCAGGCGCTTCTGGAGGACGACGCGTTCATCGCCGGCGACGTGAGCACGTCGTTCATCGACGAGCGGCCCGAGCTGCTTCGCGGTCGCGTCTCCAAGGACCGCGGCACGAAGCTCCTCAACTGGCTGGTCGACGTCACGGTGAACAAGCCCCACGGCGTGCACCCCGGTGTGGTGGACGCGGTCACCAAGCTTCCGTCGATCGATCTGACCTCTGAGCCGGTGCCGGGTTCGCGTCAGAAGCTCCTCGAGCTGGGGCCGGAGGGCTTCGCCCGCAACCTTCGTGCGCAGACGGCGCTGGCGATCACCGATACGACGTTCCGCGACGCGCACCAGTCGCTTCTGGCGACGCGTGTGCGCACGAAGGATCTCGTCGCTGCCGCACCGTATCTCGCGCGGCTCACTCCTGGACTCCTCTCGGTCGAGGCATGGGGCGGTGCGACCTACGACGTCGCGCTGCGCTTCCTGGGCGAAGACCCGTGGGAGCGCCTCGACAAGCTCCGTGCCGCTCTGCCCAACGTGGCGATCCAGATGCTCCTTCGTGGGCGGAACACCGTCGGCTACACGCCGTACCCGACGGCTGTGACCGAGGCATTCGTCGCGGAGGCCGCCGCCAGCGGCGTCGACATCTTCCGCATCTTCGACGCACTCAACGACGTGGAGCAGATGCGTCCGGCGATCGAGGCCGTCCGCAACACCGGGACCGCGATCGCCGAGGTCGCGCTCTGCTACACCGGCGACCTGCTCGACCCCGCGGAGGACCTCTACACCCTCGACTACTACCTGGGCCTTGCGGACCAGATCGTCGAGGCCGGCGCGCACATCATCGCGATCAAGGACATGGCGGGTCTGCTGCGTCCCGCCGCCGCTGCCGCACTCGTCACGGCGCTGCGCGAGCGCTTCGATCTGCCGGTCCATCTGCACACGCATGACACCCCCGGCGGTCAGCTCGCGACTCTCCTCGCCGCCAGCGCCGCCGGCGTGGATGCGGTGGACGCCGCGTCGGCGCCGCTGTCCGGAACCACGAGTCAGCCGTCCTTGTCGTCGCTGGTCGCGGCCCTCGCCCATACCGAACGCGACAGCGGCATCTCGCTCGACGCCGTCTCCGACCTCGAGCCGTACTGGGAGGCGGTGCGTCGCCAGTATGCGCCCTTCGAGTCCGGGCTTCCCGGTCCCACAGGCCGTGTGTACCACCACGAGATCCCGGGCGGTCAGCTGTCGAACCTCCGGCAGCAGGCCAAGGCGCTCGGCCTCGCCGACGACTTCGAGCTCATCGAGGACATGTACGCCGCGGCCGACCGTATCCTCGGCCGTGTGCCCAAGGTGACGCCGTCGTCGAAGGTCGTCGGCGATCTCGCCCTCCACCTCGCGGCGGTGAAGGCGGACCCTGCCGACTTCGAAGCCCATCCCGAGAAGTACGACGTCCCCGATTCGGTCGTGGGCTTCATGGCCGGCGAGCTCGGCGATCTTCCCGGAGGATGGCCGGAGCCGTTCCGCACCAAGGTCCTCGCCGGGCGCTCCGTGCGTACGGGGCTCACCGCGATCACTGCAGACGACGAGGCAGCCCTCGGTGGGACCAGCGCCGAACGGCGGACGCGACTCAACACGCTGCTGTTCCCTGCGCCCAGTGCGGAGTTCGCGGAGCGTCGCGAGCTGTTCGGCGACCTGTCGGTGCTCGACACGAGCGACTACCTGTACGGCCTCGTCGCCGGCCAGGAGCATCAGATCGAGATCGATCGCGGGGTGCGGTTGTACGTAGGGCTCGAAGCCATCGGCGACGCGGACGACAAGGGGATGCGCACCGTGATGACGACGCTGAACGGACAGCTCCGCCCGGTGTTCGTTCGGGACCGCTCCATCAAGGTCGATGCGATCGAGGTCGAGAAGGCCGATACCTCCGTTCCCGGTCAGGTGGCGGCTCCGTTCTCCGGCGTCGTCACTCTGAAGGCAGAGGTCGGAGCCGTCGTCCGGGCCGGCGAACCCGTCGCCTCCATCGAGGCGATGAAGATGGAGGCGGCCATCACCGCCCCCGTCGACGGCGTGGTCGAGCGCCACGCGATCGCCGAGACGCAGCAGGTGGACGCCGGAGATCTTTTGGTCGTGATCCGTCCGGCGCACTAATCTTGTGCGGGCGAGGGCCGCGCATGCGTGCGCACCCGAGGCTCGCGCAGGCTTGGAGCGACATCGTGACACCGAAGAACACCACCGACCCCGAGGAGAACTCGCTGGGGGTGCTCGACGAAGCCGCGTCTCTCGACACGGCCGGCATCGGCATCCTCGGCGGGACCGCTCAGGTCAGCGTGACCCTTCCCCGAAACGAGGAGGATGACCTCGCCGACGACGGCGTCGTCGACGGCGAGGTCATCGGCGACCTCGTGATCGATCAGGTGCCTGCCGTGGAGCAGAACCCGAAGTCCGGGACGAAGGGGAAGACGAAGACGCTGCCGAAATCGCAGACCCGTCCTGTGACCCCATCGGCGAACGCCGCCGCATCCGCGCCGGTCTCCGGATCGGCACCCGTCGTCGAACCGGCGGAGGAGCCGGCGGCCTCCTCGAACGTCGAGCCCACAGTCGGGTCGACCGTGGAACCTCCCGTCGTCACGGGCGTGATCGACGAGACGCCCGTGATCGACGAGGCGCCCGTCATCGATGAGGCACCCGGCACGGAACGGATCGTGATCGAGGTGACCGCACTCGATCCGGTGATCCCCGTCGACGATGTCGTCGTCGATGCGGTCGTCGTCGATGCGGTCGTCATCGATGAGCCGGACTCTGAGCCGGTCACCGACGATCTGGATTCCGCCGAGGGGCGGGCTGCAGAGGAAGCCGCGGCTGCCCGGTTCCTCTCCCAGGCTCGATCCGAGATCGAGACGACTCCTCCTGCACCGGCATCCGCCGTGCGGGCGTCCGCCGAGAAGGAGACCACCACCGTGTCCACCCCAGAAGAGAGGCCCGTCGTGGCGAAACCGGCTCGCCCGGCGGCCCGCACGGACGTGACGCTCACCTCGAAGCGCCTGGACGATCTGGGCGAGTCCTCGCGCGAGTCCGCCGATCTGCTCACCGCCGACCGGTTGCTCGACCCGCACCGGATCGCGAAGCCGGAGCCCGAGGGGGCATGGAGCCACTTCCTCTACGCCGTCTCCGGTCGTCGCATCAACATCGGCGACGGCCGTCGTGCGCGGGAGCGCAAGGCCCTCTCCGCGCGGATCGCCGCACCGCTCGCGGGGGGAGCGCGCTTCGTGCCCGTACTCTCCCGCAAGGGCGGGGTGGGCAAGACCACGATCACGGCGCTGCTGGGCATGGCGTTGGCCGACGCTCGGGAAGATCGCGTGATCGCCGTCGACGCCAACCCGGATCGCGGAACACTCGCCGAGCGCATCGTGCGTCCGCATCACCGCAAGTCCGTGCGCGACCTCGTCCGCATCCACGATGACGTCAAGGGATACCACGACATCTCCGCCATCGTGGCGCGCGACGCGACACGCCTCGACGTCCTCGCCTCCGATGCCGACCCGCGCATCGCCGAGGCCTTCAGCGACAGCGACTACCGTGACGTGGCCGGCGTGGCGGCGCACTACTACTCGCTCGTCCTCACCGATACGGGAACAGGGATCGTCCACTCGGTGATGTCGGCAACTCTCGATCTCGCCGACCAGGTCGTCATCGTCTCGGGGCTGAGCGTCGACGAGGCGCGCCTCGCATCCGAGACCCTCACGTGGCTCGAGACCAACGGGTATGCCGAGCAGGCGCGCGAGGCAATCGTGGTCCTCAACCAGTCCACGCCCGGGACGCCCCTCGTGCGGCTGAACGAGTTGCAGGCGCACTTCGCCACACGTGCACGGAGTGTCGTGCGGGTCCCCTACGACCCGCAGATCGCCGGGGGTGGCACGATCGTGTTCGCCAACCTTCTGCCCGAGACCCGCATCGCCGCCCGAGAACTCGCGGCATTGCTGGTCGAGGGCCTGCGGGCCAGGGCCGCCTGATNNCCCCCCCCCCCCCCCGCGGCGACGGGGGGGGGGGGGGGGGGGGGGCCCTGCGGGCCAGGGCCGCCTGATGGCCGTCCGTGAGATCCGCATCTTCGGCGACCCCGTCCTGCGTACGGTCTGCGCCCCGATCGAGGTGATCGACGACGGGGTCCGGGCACTCGTGGCCGACCTCGTCGACACCGTCGAGCTGCCGGGGCGCGCGGGAGTCGCGGCGCCGCAGATCGGCGTCGCTCTGCGTGCCTTCAGCTACAACATCGACGGCGACATCGGCTATGTGCTCAACCCGGTGCTCACCGAGGTGCGCGGTGAGCCGGAGCCGACGGGGGAGGGCTGTCTCTCAGTCCCGGGGCTCTGGCACGACGCGCAGCGCCATCCCTGGGCGCGCGTCGAGGGGATCGATCTCGACGGCGACCCCGTAGTGCTCGAGGGGGACGGCCTGCTCGCTCAGGCGCTGCAGCACGAGACCGATCACCTCGACGGCAAGCTCTTCCTGACCCGGCTCGATCCGGAGGTCCGCAAGGTCGCCATGCGCGAAGTGCGGGAGAGCTCCTGGTTCTGACGCCGGACAGATGAAGAAGGGCCCCGCGCGTGCGGGGCCCTTCTTCATCGGGGGGATCGGGTCAGCCGCCGATCGGGACATTCGTGGTCGCGACGGGCTCGTCGTAGATCGCGGCGATCTCGTCGGCGAAGTCGTTCATGATGATGTTCCGCTTGATCGAGAGCTTCGGGGTCAGGTGCCCCGAGGCCTCCGTCCACTCGGAGTCGAGGATCGTGAACTTCCGGATCGACTCGGCTCGCGAGACGCGCGCATTGGCGGCATCGACCGCGCGCTGCACTTCGGCCCGGACGGCCGCGTTCTTGGACGCGTCCACGAGCGACATGGTGGCCTCGAGGCCGTTGTTGGCGAGCCAGGTCGGAAGCATCTCGGGATCGAGCGTGACGAGCGCCGAGATGAACGGACGCTGGTCACCGACGACCACGACCTGACCGATGATCGGATTCGCGCGGATCGGGTCCTCGAGCGCGGCCGGAGCGACGTTCTTGCCGCCGGCCGTGACGATGATCTCCTTCTTGCGACCGGTGATCGTCAGGAAGCCCTCGGAGTCGAAACTGCCGATGTCGCCGGTGTGGAACCAGCCGCCCTCGCTGAAGGCCTCGGCCGTCGCCTCGGGGTTGTTCCAGTACTCCTTGAACACGTTGATGCCGCGCACCTCGATCTCGCCGTCGTCGGCGAGGCGGACGCCGACGCCGGGGAGGGCGGGGCCGACCGTCCCGATCTTCGACTTGTCCGCCAGATTCACCGTGGCGGGCGCGGTCGTCTCCGTCAGGCCGTAGCCCTCGAGGATCACCACACCGAGGCTGTGGAAGAAATGGCCGAGCCGCGAGCCGAGGGGAGCGGAGCCCGAGACGGCGTAGACGACATTGCCGCCCATGGCCTCCCGGAGCTTGCTGTAGACGAGCTTGTTGAACAGGGCGAACTTGAGCTTCATCCCGAACGGGATCGGCTTGCCCGCTTCGAGCAGCTTGGAGTGCTCGATGGCGACGTCGGCGGCGGCACGGAAGATCTTGCCCTTGCCACCGGCTTCGGCCTTCTGCTCCGCCGAGTTGTACACCTTCTCGAACACGCGGGGGACAGCGAGGAGGAACGTCGGTTTGAACGAGCCGAGCGCCGGAAGAAGCTGGCGCGTATCGGGCTGGTGACCCGTGCGCACTCCCGCGTGGACGTCGAGGATCGAGATGAACCGTGCGAACACATGGGCAGTCGTGATGAAGAGAAGGGTGGAGGCTCCCGGTGTCTGGACGACCTCGTCCAGAGCCTTGGCGGAGTTCCGGGAGAGCTCGACGAAATTGCTGTGCGTGAGCACGCACCCCTTCGGGCGCCCCGTGGAGCCGGAGGTGTAGATGAGCGTGGCGATGTCGGATCCGACCGCAAGGGAGCGCCGGCGTTCGATCTCGGCATCGGCCACGGAGGCGCCCTGGGCGGTCAGGGTGTCGATGGCGCCCAGGTGCAGCTGCCACACCTCGCGGATCAGCGGGAGGTCGCCACGGACCTCGTCGACGCGGGCGAAGTGCTCGGGCGACTCCACGATGAGCGCGATGGCACCGGAGTCCTCGAGGATCCACTGGATCTGAGAGGGCGAGCTGGTCTCGTAGATCGGCACCATCACGGCGCCGGCGTAGAACAGCGCGAAGTCGACGAGTGTCCATTCGTAGGTCGTGCGCGCCAGGAATCCGACCTTCTCGCCGGGCTGGATGCCGGCGGCGACGAAGCCCTTCGCGAGGGCGGTCACGGCCGTCTGGAAGTCGGCGGCCGAGATGTCTCGCCACCCCTCTCCCTCCGGAACCGAGAACAGCGCACGATCCGGAGTGGCTTCGACGCGCTTCACCAGCAGGTCGGCGACGTTCGCGTCGGGATCGGCGGGGACGATCGCGGGGACTTCAAACTGGACCACGGCAGCTCCTTCGGTACCGGTCGGGCACGGACTTGCCTCTGAGTCTAGGGCATGGAACCCAGTCGCGCCTCGGGTGGAACTGGGTCGCGTGGATGGTCGGAGTAAGGAGCCGACTCCACGGACGCCGGGCGCGGCGCTAGACTTCACCACGATGTTCTACTGGCTGATGAAGTACGTGGTGATCGGCCCCGTGGTCAAGGCGGTGTTCCGCCCCTGGATCGTCGGGCGCAACAACGTGCCCGCGAACGGTGCGGCGATCCTCGCGAGCAATCACCTCTCCTTCGCCGACTCCATCTTCCTTCCTCTGGTGATCGACCGGTCGATGTCTTTCCTCGCGAAGAGCGACTACTTCACGGGCCGCGGCCTCAAAGGCTGGGCCACGAAGTTCTTCATGAAGGCGACGGGACAGATCCCCATCGATCGATCGGGTGGCAAGGCTTCCGAGGCCTCGCTGAACACCGGACTCCAGGTGCTCGGCGGAGGCGACCTGCTCGGCATCTACCCCGAGGGCACCAGAAGCCCCGACGGAAAGCTGTATCGGGGTCGGACCGGCATCGCCAGGATGGCGCTCGAGGCGAAGGTCCCGGTGGTGCCGGTGATCATGGTCGACACCGATACGGCGATGCCGATCGGCAGGAGGCTACCCCGCATCGTGCGCGTCGGAATCGTGATCGGGGAGCCCCTCGACTTCTCGCGCTACGCGGGCATGGAGAACGATCGCTACATCCTGCGTTCGGTCACCGACGAGATCATGGTGGCCCTGCAGCGGCTCGGCGAGCAGAAGTACGAAGACGTCTACGCGTCGACCGTCAAGGACCGGCTCCCCACGCGCGTCACATAGGCCTCACGCGGATCTGGGTGGTACCCGCGACCACTAGGCTGGAACGCATGCTCCCGCACCACATCGAAGCCCTTGATGCATGGCGCTCGCTTCCCATCAAGCAGCAGCCGCAGTGGCCCGACGCGGACCGCGTCGCCGACGTCTCCCAGCAGATCGCGACCCTTCCGCCCCTGGTCTTCGCCGGCGAGGTCGACAACCTGCGTGACAGGCTCGCCCGTGCGGCGTCCGGCCAGGCGTTCCTCCTCCAGGGTGGTGACTGCGCCGAGACCTTCGCCGGGGCGACCGCCGAACAGATCCGCAACCGCATCAAGACGGTGCTGCAGATGGCTGTCGTGCTCACGTACGGCGCCTCGATGCCCATCGTCAAGATGGGCCGGATGGCGGGTCAGTTCGCGAAACCGCGCTCTAGCGACTCCGAGACCCGCGGTGACGTCACTCTGCCCGCCTACCGCGGTGACATCGTGAACGGCTACGACTTCACCGAGGGGTCCCGCACCGCCGACCCCGGTCGCTTGCTCCAGGGCTACCACACGGCGGCGTCGACCCTCAACCTGATCCGCGCGTTCACCCAGGGTGGTTTCGCCGATCTCCGCGAGGTGCACTCGTGGAACAAGGGCTTCGCGCAGAACCCTGCCAACCAGCGCTACGAGCGCATGGCCGCGGAGATCGACCGCGCGATCAAGTTCATGGAGGCTGCAGGAGCGGACTTCGATGAGCTCAAGCGCGTCGAGTTCTTCACGGGGCACGAGGGTCTGCTGATGGACTACGAGCGCCCGATGACGCGCATCGACTCGCGCACGGACACGCCGTACAACACCTCTGCGCACTTCCTGTGGATCGGAGAGCGCACGCGCGAGCTCGATGGCGCACACGTCGACTACTTCTCCAAGATCCGCAACCCCATCGGCGTGAAGCTCGGACCGACGACGTCGCCCGACACCGCGCTCGCGCTGATCGACAAGCTCGATCCCGAACGCGAGCCCGGACGCCTGACGTTCATCACCCGCATGGGTGCGGGCAAGATCCGTGACGCACTGCCGCCGTTGCTCGAGGCGGTCCGCGATTCCGGCGCGCAGCCGCTGTGGGTCACCGACCCGATGCACGGCAACGGCATCACCACGCCGACCGGCTACAAGACCCGTCGCTTCGACGACGTCGTCGACGAGGTGCGGGGCTTCTTCGAAGCGCACCGCGCGGTCGGCACCTTCCCCGGCGGCATCCACGTCGAGCTCACCGGCGACGACGTCACCGAGTGCCTCGGTGGGTCGGAGCAGATCGACGAGGCCGCGCTGGCCACGCGCTACGAGAGCCTGTGCGACCCGCGACTGAACCATATGCAGTCGCTGGAGCTCGCCTTCCTGGTGGCCGAGGAGCTCGAGAAGCGCTGAGACATAAGCGCTGAGACGCAGACGAGGAAGGCCGCCCCCCCGGAAGACGGGGAGGGCGGCCTTCTCGTTGCTCATGACGTCTCACGGACGTTCGCCGACGGAGCGCTCAGCCGCTGAGCTGAATCGAGAGGTTCACGGTGCCTCCACGGGGGAGCGACTTGTCCGGGCCGGGATCCTGCCCCGTGACCTTGGCCATCTCCGCGAAGCCCGGCAGATCGCCCCAGGCGGCATAGGTCGACTTGAACCCCTTGTCGGAGAGGATCTTCTTGGCCTCGTTCAAGGTTTTGCCCGAGACATCCGGCACGGGGAACAGCTCCGGGCCTTTGGAGACGATGAGCTGCACGCTGTCGCCCGGCCGCCAATTGCCTTCTTCCGCACGATCGGCCACTCCGATGACCACGTCCTTGGCGACGCTGTCGCTGAAGGTGTACTGCGGGTCCTCCGTCACGGTGAGGCCCTTGTCCGTGAGGGTGGAGGTGGCCTCGCCGACCGACATACCCGCGACGTCGGGGAAGTCGCCGGCGGAGACGTAGAGCTCCACCGTGTCGTCCTCGAAGACCTCGCAGCCGTCCCCGCAGATGTAGGCGTCCCCGCCGGCCCGCGGTGTGACGTACGCGTTGATGACGATGCCGGCGTCGGCATCGGAGAAGAGCAGGAGAGATTTGTCCGTGACGTTGACCTTGAGACCGGTGAGGTAGTCGCGCGCATCCTGCTCGGCGCGGCCGTTCAACGGGTCGAGCGTGTGCGTCGCCGGCCCCGCGGAGACGATCACCGTGACCGAGGCGCCCTTTTCGAGTCGCGCCCCCTCTTCCGGATCGGTCTCGATGACGGTCCCCGCGGGGATGTCGATCGAGAATTCGTCCTTCTGCGACGGCGCGAATCCGGCGTCCGTGAGCGTCGCCGCGGCGGCGTCGTATGTGCCTCCGGCGACCGCGGGCACGGCGATGAGAGAGCCGGGTCCGGAACCGAACCACCAGCCGACCCCGCCGGCGAGCACCGCCAGCAGCAGCACGAGAGTGAGGAGGAACGCCCCGCGCGCGCGGCGTTTGGACGCTCGTCGTCGCAGGAGGGTCGCGTTGTCGAGGGCGGCGGGTGCCGGAGCCGTGGGGTCGGCGATGACCATCGTTCCCGGCATCACCTTGGTGAGGTCACCCGAGTCGCCTTGGCTGTGCTGCGGCGCGGTGGCTCTGGCCGCAGTCGGGGCGATGCCGAGGTCTCGTTCGATCTCCCGCAGGCGCTCGAGCATCTGCTGCGCGTCGTCGGGTCGGTCGTCCGGCGACTTCTCCGTTGCCCAGAGCACGAGTTCGTCGAGCTGCTCCGGCACGGCGGGGTTGCGCACGCTCGGTCGGGGCACCGATTCCGTGGCGTGCTGGAAAGCGATCTGCATGGGCTGCTCGCCCTTGTAGGGCTGCTCACCCACGAGCATCTCGTACAGCATGATGCCGAGGGCGTAGATGTCGCTGCGGGCGTCGGCGGTTCCGCGGGTGACGAGTTCGGGGGCGAGGTAGGCGATCGTCCCGAGCAGCTGCTGTCCGGTCGCGGTGTTCGCGGTGGTCGCTCGCGCGAGCCCGAAGTCGCCGATCTTTATGCGACCGTCTTCGGCGAGGAGGACGTTCTCGGGCTTCACGTCGCGGTGCACGATCCCGGCACGATGCGCGGCCGAGAGACCGGCCAGGATCGCATCCATGATGGTGATGGTCTGCGGGATCGTGAGGCGCTTCTGCTCGCGGAGGAGCTCGCGCAGCGTGATGCCGGGCAGATACTCCATCACGAGGTAGGCCAGCTCGCCGTCCTGGCCCTGGTCGAACACGTTCACGACGTGGGGGTCCGCCAGCCGGGCAGCGGCTCTGGCCTCCTGGATGAACCGGCTCTGGAAGGCGGAGTCGTCGCTGAGGTGCGCGTGCATCACCTTGAGGGCGATGCGCCGCTCCAGGCGGAGGTCGGTTGCGACGTACACGGTCGCCATCCCGCCGCGGGCGATGCGGGCACGCACCCGGTAGCGGCCGTCGACAAGCCGCCCGATGAGGGGGTCGGCCTGCTGATTGGTCGTCACGTCAGAATTCTATGGAGAACTGCCTGAAAGACAGGGGAGCGGCTCACCCCTCGGGCCTTCGGGTTTTCCCGGATGTCGTCAGCCGTGCAGAGCGAGCCAGGCATAGGCTTGCGTCTCCCACTGGCCGTACTTGTCCGGATAGGCGGAGATCTGCACCGCCTGGGCCGCCTCGGTGAAGGGCATGCCCTCCCAGCCCGGGATGTCCAGGAGCCCGCGCGTCACCTGCCCGTTGGGGTCGGCCTGCCCTCCGTAGAACACGCGTGTGCTCCGCTCGGCGTCCATGATCTGCGCGGGCGTTCCCCACCCGGTGCTGGGGCGCTGCTGGAAGATGCCGAGCGAGTCACGGTCGCCCCAGTCGAGGTTGCGCAGCCCGGACTCGACCATCCCCGTCGCGAGGGCGATGGCGATGGCCCGGTCCGAGACGCCGAGCTCGCGACCGACGCGGATGATGAGCGCAGCGTTCGCAGCCTGTTCCGCGGTGAGCGTCGCCGTCTGCTGGCCGCCGGCCGAGGCGGAAGCGGTGGTGGGGGCGGGAGCCGCTACCGGCGTCGCCTGCAGAGAGAGTGTCTGGCCGGGATAGATGATCGACGAGGGGCCGAGGCCGTTCGCGGCGTACAGCGTCTGCGTCGTGGTGCCGTACTTCTGCGCGATGCCGAACAGCGTGTCTCCGGCCACGACGGTGTGCGTCGCGGCGGATGCGGGAGCGACTGCGGGGACAACTGCCGGTGTCGGCGCGGCTGCCGGTGCTGCGGTGCCGGCGACGACGAGGCTCTGACCGGGAAGGATGATCGAAGCGCGCGTGAGACCGTTCGCCGACAGGACGGCGTCGACGGTGGTGCCGTATCGCTGCGCGATGGCGTAGACGGTGTCGCCGGCGACGACCTGATGCGTGGCCGAGGCCGGGGGCGCCGGCGCGGCGGCGGGCATGGCAGCGGGGGTCGCAGGCAGGAGCGTCAGGGTCTGGCCCGGGTAGATCACGGAACGCCAGGAGAGGCCGTTCCAGGCCAGGACGTCGACCGCTCGAAGACCGAAGCGCGTGGCGATGGCGGAGACGGTGTCGCCCGGGCGGACGACGTAGCTCGGTGGAGCGGCCTCGGTGGGCACCGCGCGTGCGGGGAGAAGACGTGGACGCTCGACGGCGGCAGCATCCGACGGAGAAGCCGCATGGGCCGGCGTCGCCGTGAGCGTGGTCGCCAGGGCTCCGAGCACCGCCGCAGGCACTCCGATAGGCAGGTGTCGCGTTCGACGCGTGGCGGTCTTGACTGTCAAGGCTTGCCCCCTTTTCGAGTTTTTCACGCTGACACGGATGTAAACAGAAGTCAACAGAAGTGACGCAAGTGACAGATGTGACTGGTGGGTCGATATGCGTCGGCCAGGCGGAGGTGAGATAGTGGCAACGTGTCTGAGAACGTTGCTGGATCCCCTGCCGCTCCCGATGTCGAGTGGTTGACGATGCCCGACCTCGTCGAGGTGCTCGACGAACCCCTCGGCCGAGTGCGTCGTCTGATCGATGAGCACTACCTCGTGGGGTCGCGTCGCAACGGGACGTTCGCTGTGCCCTCGGTGTTCATCGTCGACGGCCACCCGCTGAGTTCTCTGCGCGGAACAGTGATCGTCCTGCAGGACGCCGGTTTCACCGACGACGAGCTGATCGACTGGCTGCTCGCCGAGGAGGAAAGCCTGGGTCGCTCGCCGATCGCCGCCCTGCTGGCCGGGCACAAGAGCTCGGTCCGGCGTCTCGCGCGCACTCTCGCCTGACGAATCCCGTCAGGACGCGCGCACGGTGGCCGCGCGTGCGAGATCGCGCAACTCGCCGACGGCGGCGTTGTCGAGCCGGGCGCCCGACAGCGCACGATCGGCTTCGAGGGCATAGTCGGCGATCATCGCCTCGACCTGTTCCAGCGCGCCCGAAGCAGTGATCGTGGCTTGCAGGAACGATACCTGCGGGGATGTCAGGGCGGGGTCGCCGAGCATCTCGTCCAGGAGATTCCGTGCGGAGGCATCGAGCGACTGTCGGGTGAGGGCGATCAACACCGTGCGCTTGCCCTCCCGAAGGTCGTCGCCCGCCGGCTTGCCGGTGACGGATGCGTCGCCGAACACGCCGAGCACGTCGTCGCGGAGCTGGAAGGCCAGGCCGATCGGATGGCCGAAGCGCCGCAGCGCGGCGACCTGGTCCTCGTGGGCTCCGCCGAAAGCGCCACCCAGGACGAGCGGCTGCTCGATGCTGTATCTGGCGGACTTGAGGGATGCCACGCGCAGGGCCCTCTCGGCGTGGAGACTTCCGTCGTTCACGCTCCAGGCCGACTCCTCTGCGATGTCCAGGAACTGGCCGGTGGTCACATCCCTTCGCATCCGCGCGTACTCGGAGCGCACGGCTCGCGCATGCGGCTGTCCCTCGAGTGCGGATTCCAGAAGGTCATCGCTCCACGCGACGAGCAGGTCGCCGAGGAGGATCGCGGACGCCCTTCCGAACTGCTCTGCATCTCCGGACCACCCGGCCGCGCGATGAGACGTCTCGAGCGCACGATGCGCGGCAGGGCGACCGCGGCGGGTATCGGAGTTGTCGATCAGATCGTCGTGGACGAGCGCGGCCGACTGAAAGATCTCCAGTGCGGTGCACATGTCCCACAGCGCATCGGTCTCCGTCGCGTCGCGGTCATCGAACTTCGCGACGGCCCGCCACCCCGCATGGCAGAAGCGGGCTCGAAGGCGCTTGCCGCCCTCGAGCGTGCCGGCGGCGGCGTCCAGGAATGCTGCCGCGTCAGGGCCGTAGTCCGAGGCTTCCTCACGCATCCGTGCGAGGAAGCGTGCGAGGTGCGTGGCGACGGCGTCGGGGACGGGGGAGGAGGACGGCACGACTCCCAGCATACGTAAAGCAAGGGGACGTCGAACTGCTAGCCCCGGACGCCTCGGCGCGCGTAGAATGGGAGGCACGATACCCGAGGGGGACGAAATGCCACTCTCCGAACAGGAGCAGCGTCTGCTCGACGAGATGGAACGCCATCTCCTCCACAACGATGCCGACGTCGTGACCGCGCCGTCCGGCGATCGAGCATTGAGCTACCGAAATCTCGTCTACGGAGCACTTCTCCTGCTCGCCGGTGTCGGCGGTCTGGTCGCCGGAGTGATTCTCGGTGGCGTCTGGGGCATCGTCGTCGGTGTCGTCGGATTCGCCGCGATGCTCGCCGGTGTCATGGTCGCCGTCACGCCTGTGCGACGCACCACCGCGACCGCGTCCCGTGAGCGTTCCGCTCCGAAGCGGCAGGAATCCGCCTCCTTCATGGATCGGATGAACGACCGATGGGATCGCCGCCAGGACGGTCACTGACCTCCCCACACACTTCACGACAGAAGCCCGGATGCTGAGCATCCGGGCTTCTGTCGTTTGACCGCGTTCGCGGCAGGCCGGCTCACCGTGTCCGTCCCCCACTCGCCCTCCACTCGCCCTCCACCTTCCTCCACCCCGGAATTCCGGGGTTGTTCGGCGCGCTTGTCGGCATAGACCCTGATTCCCGATGGATTGGTCGTAGGTATGTGGAGGAAAGTGGAGTAAAGTGGGGCGCACCTCGAGTTGGCCGGACGCAGAGGGGGTGGTGGCCGATGTTGCTGGGTACGCACTCACCGAAGCTGGACGACAAAGGACGGGTCATCCTTCCTGCGAAGTTCCGCGAAGACCTCGGCGGCGGCATCGTCGTCACCCGAGGCCAGGAACGGTGCCTCTACGTGTTCAGCACGGCCGAGTTCGAGGCGATGCACGAGCGGATCCGTCAGGCGCCGCTCGCGAACAAGCAGGCGCGTGACTTCATGCGACTGTTCCTCTCCGGAGCCAGCGCGGAGATGCCAGACAGCCAGAACCGCATCACCATCCCGGCGCACCTGCGTCAGTACGCAGGCCTGCAGAAGGAACTCATCGTCACCGGAGTCGGCGCCCACGCCGAGATCTGGGATGCCGAGAGCTGGAACGCCTACCTCGCCGCCGGCGAGGAGACCTACTCCGACCTCGAGCAGGAGGTGATTCCGGGACTCTTCTGACCACGGCTGTGATGCCCCGCCGCTCCCGCCCCGACACACTTCCCCGGTGCCGGGTCGAGAAGCGGAGGGGGATCAGAGCCGAAGGTCGCCCCGAGAAAGATCATGAACCTCCGAGACATCCACACCCCAGTACTGCTCGACCGCTGTGTCGAGCTGCTCGCTCCCGCCCTCCAGGCGGACGGAGCGGTGCTCGTCGATGCCACCCTCGGCATGGGCGGTCACTCCGAGGCGCTGCTCGAACGCTTCCCGAACATCCGTCTGGTCGGACTCGACCGCGACACCGATGCGCTGCGCATCGCGGGGGAGCGGCTCGCCCGCTTCAAGGACCGCGTCACGCTCGTGCACACGGTGTACGACGAGATCGGACTGCACGCCCAGGGCGCAGCCGGCATCCTCTTCGATCTCGGCGTCTCGTCTCTGCAGCTGGACGAAGCCGACCGCGGCTTCGCCTATTCGAAGGATGCCCCGCTGGACATGCGGATGGATCAGACCAAGGGCGTCACGGCCGCAGAGGTCATCGCGACCTACAGCGAAGGCAATCTCCGCCGCATCTTCGAGCGCTACGGCGAGGAGAAGCTCGCCGGTCGGTATGCACGGTTCATCATCGACGCGCGGCAGAAGCAGCCGATCACGCGGTCGGGTGAACTCGTCGAGATCCTGATCGCCGCCACACCTGCGGCTGCCCAGCGCGCGGGCCACCCGGCCAAGCGCGTCTTCCAGGCGCTGCGCATCGAGGTGAACACCGAGCTCAACGTGCTCGCCGACGCGATCCCGTCGGCGATGGACGCGCTCGCAGTCGGCGGGCGCATCGTCGTGATGTCGTACCAGTCGCTGGAGGATCGTCTCGTGAAGCAGGCGTTCGCTGCGGCCTCCGCCTCGACCGCTCCTGCCGGGCTCCCGGTCGAGCTCCCCGAACACGCTCCGCGCTTCCGCATCCTGACCAAGGGCGCCGAGTTGGCCGACGACGAAGAACGCGCGCGCAACCCGCGGGCGATCCCGGTGCGCCTGCGCGCCGCCGAGAAGCTGCGGGAGAGCGCATGAGCCTGAATGCCGTCGTCCGGAAGCCGGTGCAGCCGGTCGCCCCGGAGAGGACGCCGCAGCGGAAGCTGCACCCGGTGACCCGACCGGCGGTGCGGCGCAAGCCGAAGCTGGCCTACGCCCTGGTCGCGCTCGGTGGTGCGCTCGCGATCGGTGCCGCCCAGATCGCGCTGTCGCTCGCCATCACCCAGGACTCGTTCACGCTCGCGAGCCTCTCGTCGCAGCAGCGCGAACTGAATCTCCAGACCCACGCGCTCCAGGAGGAACTCACCGGAGTCAGCTCGCCCCAGGTGCTCGCGAGCAATGCAGCCGGACTCGGGATGGTGGTCGCCGGCTCGCCGTCGTATCTGCGTCTCAGCGACGGTGCCGTCTTCGGCACCGGTGCGGGGGCCGACTGGACATCGACCGTCAATCCCGCCGGTGTCGGCGCCGTGAGCAACTCCCTCATCGTGGAACCGCCGCCCCCTCCGGCGGAGACCGAGGAGGGGACGGCGACCGATCAGCCCACCCAGGACCTTCCGCCGTCGATCACCGACGGCCTCCCCAGCCCCACGACGCACTGACACCCACGAGCGACGGAGAGATCCCATGACGACACGAGCCACCCGCGGCCCGCGGCGACGCACCGTCGTCGCTCTCGCCGTCATCCTCTCGGTGCTGGTCGCGTTCGTGGTGCGCCTCGTCGACATCCAGGTGGTCAGCGCTGACGAGCACGTCTCCGAGTCCCTCGAGCACCTCGGTGCGAGTTCGGCGATTCCGGGCCAGCGCGGGTCGATCGTCGACTCCGGCGGCACGGTGCTCGCTTCCAGTGTGATGGTCTACGACGCGCAGCTCAGCCCGCAGGTCATCATGCTCGTCGAGGAGAAGAAGCCGAAGCTGCCGTGGGCCGAGGCCTCCGACAAGATCGCCGCCATCACCGGCCAGACCGGCGACGAGGTGCGGGCTCTGGTCTCGAATGCCCTCGCCGAGAACCCCGACAGCCAGTACGCGCCTCTCAAGAAGGGCTTGAACACGGAGCAGTACATGGCGCTGCGGGATCTCGGAGTCGGTTCGTACCTGTCGCTGAAGGCGCGAGAGACACGCGTATACCCGAACGGCGCGGTCGCCGGAAACATCCTCGGCTTCCTCGACAGCTCGGGTGAGGCGCAGGCCGGTGTGGAGAAGCTCGACGACTCCTGCCTGGCGCCCATCGACGGCGAGGAGACCTACCGCAAGGGCAAGGACGGCGTCGTGATCCCCGGCAGCGAGCGCACCGTCGATGCCGTGAACGGCGGATCCGTGCAGCTGACCATCAACAGCGACCTCAACTGGTACCTGCAGCAGATGATCGCCGAAGAGGCACAGGCGCAGGGCGCCAAGGGCGGGACAGTCACGGTCGTCGAGGTCAAGACGGGCAAGATCCGCGCCGCGGCCGAGTGGCCCGCGCTGGACCCGAACGATCTCGATGCGTCGACACCGGCGACCAGGGCCAGTCAGATCTTCCACCACGATTTCGAGCCCGGATCGACGTTCAAGGCCGTCACCGCGGCTGCCGCCATCGAAGGTGCGGGCCTGACCCCGCTCAGCACGGTGAGCGCGGCCTCTCGGGAGAAGTTCCCGAACGGCGCCGTCGTGAACGACGCGTTCACCCACCCGGCGTACAACTACACGCTCGCCGGGGGCCTCATCGACTCGTCGAACGTCGCCCTGTCGAAGTTCGGCACCATGGTGAGCCCCGATGTGCGCTACGACTACCTCCAGCGCTTCGGGGTGGGGGACAAGACGCTCGACTTCCCCTCGGAGGTCGGAGGGATCCTGCACCCGGTCAGCGACTGGGACAACCAGTCGCTCTACACGACGACGTTCGGGCAGTACTTCACCGTGACGGCAGCCCAGCTCGCCGGCGCCTACCAGGCGATCGCGAACGGCGGCGAGAAGATCGACCTCTCGCTCGTCGAGTCGTGCACCGCCGCGGACGGCACCGTGACCGCGCCAGCCGACCCGAAGCGCGAGCAGATCATCAAGGAGCAGACGGCAGCGGAGCTCACTCGCATGCTGGAGAACGTCGCAGTGCAGGGCGGCAACGCCGAGCGCATCCAGGTTCCCGGCTACCGCGTGACCAGCAAGACGGGTACGGCCCAGGTGTCGGACGGCAACGGCGGTTACAAGGCCGGCGTGTACTACACCAGCATGGTGGGCTTCGCGCCGGTCGACGATCCGCAGTACGTCGTCGTGGTCACCCTCGACGAGCCGACTAAGGTTGTATCGTCCGCGGCCACCGCATCCGCCTTCCAGAAGGCGATGACGCAGGTGATGAAAACGTATCGCGTGATGCCGTCCTCTGTCCCGATGGACGAGCTCCTCCCCAAGTTCGGATAGTCGGCGAGAGCCGCGCATGGAGATGACATGATCGCCCTGACGCTCGCTGAGATCGCCGCCGCAGTCGGCGGTGATCTGCGCGTGGCCGGTGAAGACACGGCCGAGACCGCGGTCGACGGAATCGTCGACACCGATTCACGCACGATGGGGCCCGGATCGATCTTCGTGGCCAAGCCCGGAGCCGAGACCGATGGACACCGCTTCGTCGGGTCCGCTGTCGCCGCAGGAGCGGCCCTGGCGATCGTCGAGCACCCGGTGGACGTCGCCGTGAGCCAGATCGTGGTTCCGGACGCTGTCGCCGCCCTCGGCGCACTCGCGAGGGAGGTCGTCGCGCGTGTCCGTACCGACGGCGCGCTCCGGATCGTCGGCATCACCGGATCGAACGGCAAGACCACCACCAAGAACTTCCTCGCACGCATCCTCGAGGGTGAAGGCGAGACCGTCGCTCCCGTGAAGTCGTTCAACAACGAGGTCGGCGCCCCCGTCACCATGCTCCGGGTGACGGAGAGCACCCGCTTCCTCGTGAGCGAGTTCGGTGCCGCGGCGCCGGGGAGCATCGCGCACCTCGCAGGACTCGTCGAGCCGGACGTCGCCGTCGTGCTGATGGTCGGCATGGCGCACGCCGGCGGATTCGGCGGCATCGAGGAGACGGCGAAGGCGAAGGCCGAGCTCGTCGCCGCCGCCCGCGTGCCCGGGACCGCCGTGCTCAACGTCGACGACCCGCGTGTCGCGGCCATGCGCGAACTCGCGGACGCTCGCGGACTCCGCACCGTCGGCTTCGGTCAGGGGCCCACAGCGGACGTGCGCGCGCATGAGATCGAGGTATCCGCTTCCGGCACGTCCTGCGTCATCGAGGTCGACGGCGAACGGATTCCCCTGCGGCTGCGCGTGCTCGGGGCGCACCACGTCTCCAACGCTCTGGCGGCCATCGCCGCAGCGCGCGTGCTCGGGGTCTCGGCGGCCGACGCCGTGGCCCGGTTGGAGACGGTCGAGGTCGCCGAACGCTGGCGCATGCAGCCCCTGGGCAGCGATCGGGTGCGGATCATCAACGACGCCTACAACGCCAGCCCGGATTCCATGGCGGCGGCCCTGCGCACGCTCGCACAGATCACCGGTCCCGACGAGCGCACCGTCGCGGTCCTCGGAGCCATGAGCGAACTCGGTGAGAGCGCGGGGGAGGAGCACGACAGGATCGGGCTGCTCGCCGTACGTCTGAACATCCAGCGGATCGTCGTCGTCGGCCCCGAGGCGAGGCGCCTCTACCTCGCCGCGGTCGGGGAGGGCTCCTGGGACAGCGAGGCAATCCATCTGCCCGACCAGGACGCTGCGTTCGAGTATCTCCGCACCGAGCTCCGCGACGGCGACCGCGTGCTCGTGAAGTCATCCAATTCCGTGGGCCTCCGGCATCTCGGCGATCGTCTGGGAGAATTGTTCTCGTGAGGTCTCTCATCATGTCGGCGGCGATCTCGCTCGCCTTCACCCTGTTCCTGACCCCCGTCTTCCTCCGGCTCTTCCGGAAGTGGGGCTGGGGGCAGGTCATCCGTACCCCGGAGTCCGTCCACAACCCGAGTCACGAGGCCAAGCGCGGCACCCCCACGATGGGCGGCGTCATCTTCATCGTCGGCTCGATGGTCGGTTACTTCACCGGTGTGCTGGTGAGCGGTGAAGTCCCCGCACT
Source organism: Microbacterium sp. UBA3486 (assembly GCF_002377845.1). Lineage (NCBI taxonomy): Bacteria > Bacillati > Actinomycetota > Actinomycetes > Micrococcales > Microbacteriaceae > Microbacterium > Microbacterium sp. UBA3486. Next base: position 73,871 of record NZ_DFQP01000107.1, on the reverse strand, counting down.
CTCCGCGCTGCTGGTGATCTGGCTGATGGTCGGATTCGGTGCCGTCGGATTCATCGACGACTACATGAAGGTGCGCAGTCAGCGCAGCCTCGGGCTCTCGGGCTGGCGGAAGGTGATCGGCCAGCTGCTGGTCATCATCCCCTTCGGCATCGTCGCGCTGAACTTCCCGAACAAGTGGGGCCAGACACCGGCGAGCTCCGCGATCTCGCTGTTCCGCGACATCACCTGGCTCAACCTGTTCGCCTTCGGCGTGGTGCTCGGATGGATCCTCTATCTCGTCTGGATCTCGATCATCGGGGTCGCGACCTCGAACAGTGTGAACCTCACGGACGGACTCGACGGGCTCGCTGCCGGAGCCGGCGTCATCGTCGTCGGCGCCTACAGCGTGATCGCATTCTGGCAGTTCAAGCAGCCGTGCATCGGCGGCGATCCCGATGCCCTCGGCGGCTGCTACGAGGTGCGCGACCCGTTCAACCTCGCCATCATCGCGGCTTCGTTCGCGGCGAGCCTCATCGGATTCCTCTGGTGGAACGCACCCAAGGCGAAGGTCTTCATGGGGGACGTCGGGTCGATGGCGATCGGCGGCGTCATCACCGCGATGGCGATCCTGACCCGCACCGAGCTCCTCCTGCTCGTGATCGCCGGCGTCTTCGTGCTTTCGTCGGGCTCGGTCATCCTGCAGCGCGCGTACTTCAAGATCACTCGTGGCAAGCGGTTGTTCCTCATGAGCCCGTTCCATCACCATCTCGAGATGCGCGGGTGGTCCGAGGTCACGATCGTGGTGCGCATGTGGATCATCGCCGGGCTGCTCGCCGTCTCGGCGGTCGGACTCTTCTACGTCGAATGGCTCACTCGTGTCGACTGATCGTCTCGCCGGACTGACGAGCTGGAACGCCGACTGGAGCGGTCTACGGGTCGCCGTTCTCGGCCTCTCGATGACAGGCTTCTCGGTGGCGGACACGCTCGCCGAACTGGGCGCCGACGTTCTCGTGCTGAGCGAGTCGGCTGAGGATCAGTACGAGCGACTGCTCCCGGTGATCGGTGCCCGGCTCGAATTGGGCCCGCTCGCCGAGGTGCCGCCCGTGCTCGTCGAGTTCGACCCCGAGGTGGTCATCGCCTCGCCGGGATTCTCGCCGTCGCATCCACTCATCCGGTGGGCGCAGGAATCCGCTGTCACGATCTGGGGTGACGTCGAGCTCGCCTGGCGCGTGCGCGACAAGGTCGTCCGTGACGACGGCACGCCGGCAGACTGGGTGCTCATCACCGGGACGAACGGCAAGACGACGACCACCCAGTTGACCGCCACGCTGCTCGTGGAAGGCGGACTGCGGGCTGCCCCCTGCGGGAACATCGGCGTGCCGGTGCTCGACGCCGTACGCGACCCCGCGGGATTCGACGTCCTCGTGGTCGAGCTCTCCAGCCATCAGCTCTGGTATCTGGGACAGTCGAGGCCCGAAGGGGAGCTGTTCCCCTACGCTTCCGTGTGTCTCAACCTCGCCGACGATCACCTCGTCTGGCATGGGAGCGCAGAGGCCTACCGGGACGCGAAGGCCGTCGTGTATCGGAACACCCGGATCGCGTGCGTCTACAACAAGGCGGACGAGGCCACGCGTCGCATGGTGGAAGAGGCGGAAGTGGTCGAGGGAGCCCGTGCGATCGGCTTCGATCTCGGCATCCCCGGCCCGAGCGATCTCGGCGTGGTCGAGGGACTGCTCGTCGACAGGGCCTTCCTCGACGATCGCTCGCGAACCGCCCTCGAGCTGACGACGGTCGCCGATCTCGATGCGGCGGGTCTCGCCGCTCCTCACATCGTGCAGAACATCCTCGCCGCGAGTGCCCTGGCACGCTCGCTCGGCGTCGAGCCGGAGGCCATCCACACGGCCCTGCAGTCCTTCCGCCTCGATGCGCATCGCATCCAGGTGGTCGCCCGGCACCGCGGCATCACCTGGATCGACGACTCCAAGGCGACGAACCCGCACGCCGCGGCGTCGTCGTTGCGCGCATACCCCGGCGCCGTGTGGGTGATCGGCGGAGATCTGAAAGGTGTGGACATCTCCGACCTGGTCGCCGATGTCGGCACGACGGCGCGTGCAGCCGTCGTGATCGGGGTCGAACGCTCCGTCGTGGTCGCGGCATTCCGACGACACGCGCCCGGGGTGCCGGTGTTCGAGGTGGATGCTGGCGAGACTGGACAGGTCATGAACCGTGTCGTGGAGATCGCCGCGGGAATCGTCGACGACGAGGGCACAGTCCTACTGGCCCCGGCGGCGGCATCCTTCGATCAGTTCTCCGGCTACGCGGAACGAGGCCATCGCTTCGCCGAGGCGGTGCGGGACTGGATCGACCGGGGGAGCGCCGATGACACAGGTATCCCGCCCTCCGCGCTCTGAGTCCGGCGGTCTCGCGGCCAGGGTCTCCCTCGGACGCCGATTCACCCCGGTGTCGACCGAGTTCCTGCTCATCGCCTCGACCGCCCTGCTCCTCACCCTCTTCGGTCTCGTCATGGTGCTGTCTGCGACCAGCGCGACAGCCGTCTCCAAGGGGGTCAACCCGATGGACGGCGTGCTGCGCCAGGGCGTGTTCGCGCTGCTCGGCATCCCGTTGATGTTCCTGATCAGCCGTCTGCCGGTGGACTTCCTGAAGAGGATGGCGTGGCCCGCACTCTTCGGGGCCGTGGCGCTGCAGATGCTCGTGTTCACTCCGCTGGGCATCGAGGACGGCGGTAACCGGAACTGGGTCAAGATCGCGGGCTTCACCCTGCAGCCTTCGGAGTTCCTCAAGCTGGCCCTCGCGCTCTGGATCGCTGCCGTGCTGCTGCGCAAGCGCACGATGCTCGGCACCTGGCATCATGTGTTCATCCCCGTGATCCCGGTCGGTGCACTCGCGATCGGCACCGTGCTCGCGGGCAAGGACCTCGGTACCGCGATGGTGCTGGTGCTCATCCTCCTCGGGTGCCTCTTCTTCTCGGGCGTCAAGCTCCGACTGTTCATCATCCCGCTGATCCTCGGCGTCATCGCGGTGCTCGCCTACGCGCTGTCGAGCGAGGACCGCATGCGGCGCATCACCGCGACCTGCGACAACATGGCGCTCTACTACACGGACTGCTATCAGTCGATCCACGGGATCTGGGGTATGGCCACCGGAGGCATCTTCGGCCTCGGCCTCGGCAACTCGCAGGAGAAGTACGGGTGGCTTCCCGCCGCGGGCAATGACTTCATCTTCGCGATCGTCGGCGAGGAGCTCGGCCTGATCGGCTGCATCGTCGTGCTCGCCCTGTTCACGTTCTTCACGATCGGCGCCTTCCACATCATCCGCAAGACACCGGATCCGTTCATCCGCGTGGCAGCCGGCGGCATCACCGTGTGGATCGTCGGCCAGGCCGTCATGAACGTCGGCGTCGTGATCGGCGTCTTCCCGGTGATGGGCGTCCCCCTTCCGTTCATGTCCCAGGGCGGCACGGCCCTGCTCGCGGTGCTCATCGCCTGTGGCGTGCTGCTGGCGTTCGCACGGACGATCCCTGTGACCGAGAAGCAGTCAGCCGAGCGGGGTAGGGTCACCAGGTGACTTCGTATCTCCTCGCCGGCGGTGGCACCGCCGGTCATGTCAACCCCCTGCTCGCCGTCGCGGACGGTCTCCGCGCACGTGATGCCGAAGCCTCCGTGCTCGTGCTCGGCACGGCCGAGGGGCTGGAGTCCCGTCTCGTCCCCGCGCGCGGCTACGAACTGCTGATCGTCGACAAGGTGCCCTTCCCGCGGCGGCCGAACAGACAGGCCCTGTCGTTCCCGGGGCGGTTCCGTCGGGCCATCGCCCAGGTGCGCGACCACATCCGTCGGCACGGCATCGACGTGGTGGTGGGCTTCGGCGGATACGCGTCTGCGCCGGCATATGTCGCCGCGCGCCGTGAGGGCGTGCCGTTCGTGGTGCACGAGGCCAACGCGAAGCCGGGGCTGGCGAACGTGCTCGGGGCACGCCGTGCGGCCGCGGTGGGGGTTGCCTTCGAGGGCACTCCGCTCCGCGGTGGCGAGGTCGTCGGAATGCCCCTGCGGCGGGAGGTGATCGCCCTCGACCGCGCGGCTTCGCGCGCGGAGGCGGCGGAGTACTTCGGCCTCGACGCCGACCGCCCCGTCCTTCTCGTGTTCGGCGGCTCGCTGGGAGCGCAGCGGCTCAACGAGGCGCTCGCGGACTCGTGGCGCGACATCCTGGAGACCGGTTGGCAACTGCTGCACGTGACGGGTGAGCGCAGCGACCTCGCCGATCCGGGCGTCGAGGGCTACGCGCTCCACCGCTACGTCGACCGCATGGATCTCGCGTTCGCTCTGGCCGATCTGATCGTCTCCCGCTCCGGGGCGGCGACCGTGAGCGAGATCAGTGCTCTGGGGATTCCCGCGCTGTATGTCCCGTATTCCGTGGGTAACGGCGAGCAGCGTCTGAACGCCGCCTCGGCCGTCGCTGCAGGGGCGGCAGAGCTGCTCGACGATGCGTCCTTCGACGGTGACGCGGTGCGGCGCATCGTCGTCCCTCTGCTCGGAGACGGAGAGCGCATCGCGCGGATGGCCGCCGCTGCAGAGACCGCCGGGACCCGCGCCGGAACCGAGAACGTCATCACCCTCATCGACCGCGCACTCGTCGCCGTCTGACGCGGTCGACCAGACCGAAGAAAAGTAGACTGAAGCGGAAATGATCAGACCCGACCTCTCCCTCCCCATTCCCGAGACGATCACCTCCGCGCACTTCATCGGCATCGGCGGTTCCGGTATGAGCGGTCTCGCGAAGATGTTCCTCGACGCCGGCATCCGCGTCTCCGGCAGCGACCGCGCGGACAGCGACAATCTGCGCGCGCTGGCGGCCGCCGGCGCGACGGTGCATGTGGGTCACGACGCAGCTCACCTCGGTGACGCCGACACCGTCGTGCACACCGGAGCGATCTGGCCGGAGAATCCCGAGTTCGTGACTGCGAAGGCCCGTGGACTCCACGTGATCCACCGGTCGCAGGCCCTGCACTGGCTGATCGGCACACGCCGTCTCGTCTCCGTCGCCGGTGCCCACGGAAAGACGACGTCGACGGGCATGATCGTGACCGCCCTGCGTGAGCTCGGCGCGGATCCGCACTTCGTCAACGGCGGCGTGATCGAGCAGCTCGGCACATCCAGCGCGACCGGATCGGGAGAGCTCTTCGTCATCGAAGCCGACGAGTCCGATGGCACGTTCCTGCTGTACGACACCGCTGTCGCGTTGATCACCAACGTCGATCCCGACCACCTCGATCACTACGGCTCGGATGAGGCCTTCCACCAGGCATTCGTGCAGTTCGCGGACGCTGCGACGGAGGCGGTCGTGATCTCCAGCGACGACGTGGGTGCGCTGCGGGTCGGTGCCGGTCTCTCTCACCCGAACGTGCTGACGTTCGGTCAGGCCGAAGGAGCGGATGTACGCGTCACCGACATCGTCGCCGCGGGTCCGGTCGCCGCCACGCTGACGCACGGTGAGGAACAGGCGCGTATGCAGCTCGCCGTTCCCGGTGTGCACAACGCGATCAACGCGGCGGGGGCCGTGACGGTGTTGCGTGCGCTCGGCTACTCGCTCGCGGAGGCCGTTCGCGCCGTCGAAGGCTTCGCGGGAACCGTGCGTCGACTGGAACAGCACGGTGTCGAGCGCGGCGTGACGGTGTACGACGATTACTCGCACCACCCCACGGAGGTGCGGGCTGCACTCGAGGCGATGCGCAGCATCGCAGGAGCGGGACGGATCATCGCGATTCAGCAGCCCCACACCTACTCGCGCACGCAGCACATGTACCAGGAGTTCGCCGACGTCCTCGAGGAGTTCGCCGATCACACCGTGATGCTCGACGTGTACGGCGCCAGGGAGGACCCCGTGCCCGGTGTCACCGGCGAGTTGGTGAGCGGCGCGTTCCAGGACCCGTCGCACGTGCACTACGTCGCGGATTGGCAGCAGGCCGCCGACTACACCGCCGCCGTCGCACGGGAAGGTGACTTCATCGTCACGCTCGGCTGCGGAAACGTCTACCAGATCATCCCGCAGGTCCTGGATTCGCTGCGTCGGACCGACGGGGCATAGCCGATGCGTCGGCCTGCACCGCTTCCGACCACCCCGGAGAGCCCGGGAGAGAAGGACGCCGCGCCGGGGGCGAAGTCCCGCAGGCGGCGACGCGATGCTGAAGCGGAGGAGGAGTTCTCGGCCGCCGATGACGTGATGTCCGATGACGTGACGCCCGAGGAGCACAGGGATGACACGTCGACCGGCGATCCGCAGCCGACGTCGACGAGGGACGTCTGGCGCGCGGCCCGCGCACGACGCAAGGCGCTTCGCGCCGAGATCCGTCGTTTCACGCAGCGCTCCAGACGGCGCAGGATCGTGTGGCTGAGCAGCATCGGCGCCGCACTCCTGCTCGTCGGGGGCAGTGTCGCCGCGGCCTACAGTCCGCTCTTCGCCGTTCAGAAGATCAGCGTCGCCGGGGCCACGACTCTCGATCCCGCAGCCATCGAGGCCGCGCTCGGCGACCAGCTCGGAACCCCGCTCGCGCTCGTCGACTCCAGCAAGGTGAAGGCCGCGCTGCTGGCCTTCCCCCTCATCGAGACCTATTCCCTCGAAGCACGTCCACCGCATGACCTGACCGTGCGCATCGTGGAACGCACTCCGGTCGGCGTCATCCGTTCGGACGCCGGGTACACGCTGGTCGATGCCGCCGGTGTCGCCCTCTCCACCACCTCGGATCAGCCTGCGGGGCAGCCGGTGATCGACGTCCCGGGCGGCGTCGACTCGGCGGCGTTCCGCAGCGCAGGTCTCGTGGTGCGCTCGCTCCCCGCCGACATCCGTGCGGCACTGACGGGGATCAGCGCGCGCACCGCCGATGACGTGACTCTCACGCTCAACAGCGGGTTGAGTGTGGTCTGGGGGAGCGCTGAGGAGTCCGCGCTGAAGGCCGTCGTCCTTTCGAAGGCGATGGCCTCGAACCCCGAAGCCGCGTCGATCGACGTCACTTCCCCCGAAGTTGCCGTCGTCGGCTGATCCCTTTCTCGGGGAATGGGGCGACACGCCCGTGTCTTCGCGCGAACGCGGCCGGGCGGCGCTTACCTTCGATCAAAGAGAACGCAATACCGGGAAATACTTTACACCTCTACTTGAGGTTTAAGGTTCACCCACTTCCAGGCTCGAATAATCGGAGGCCGGCCATGAGCCAGAACCAGAACTACCTCGCCGTGATCAAGGTCGTCGGCGTCGGCGGTGGCGGCGTCAACGCCGTGAACCGCATGATCGATCTCGGCCTCCGCGGAGTCGAGTTCATCGCCGTGAACACCGACGCGCAGGCGCTGCTCATGAGCGACGCCGACGTCAAGCTCGACGTGGGTCGCGAACTCACCCGCGGCCTCGGTGCCGGCGCCGACCCCGAGGTGGGCCGACGTGCCGCAGAGGATCATGCCGAGGAGATCGAGCAGGCTCTGACCGGTGCGGACATGGTCTTCGTGACGGCCGGCGAGGGCGGTGGCACCGGAACCGGTGGCGCGCCCGTCGTGGCACGCATCGCGAAGTCCATCGGTGCCCTCACCATCGGTGTCGTGACGAAGCCGTTCTCCTTCGAGGGCCGCCGCCGCCAGAGCCAGGCCGAAGCCGGTGTCTCCAAGCTCAAGGAAGAGGTCGACACCCTCATCGTGGTGCCGAACGACCGCCTCCTCGAGATCAGCGACCGCGGCATCTCGATGATCGAGGCCTTCGCCACGGCCGACCAGGTGCTCCTCGCCGGTGTGCAGGGAATCACCGACCTGATCACGACTCCGGGTCTCATCAACCTCGACTTCGCCGACGTGAAGTCGGTCATGCAGGGTGCGGGATCCGCGCTCATGGGCATCGGCTCCGCTCGTGGGGCCGACCGTGCCATCAAAGCCGCAGAGCTGGCCGTGGAGTCTCCGCTCCTGGAAGCGAGCATCGAAGGTGCGCACGGCGTGCTGCTCTCGATCCAGGGCGGCTCGAACCTCGGGATCTTCGAGATCCACGATGCGGCCGACCTCGTCAAGGAAGCCGCCCACCCCGAAGCCAACATCATCTTCGGTACGGTCATCGACGACACGCTCGGCGATGAAGTGCGGGTGACGGTGATCGCGGCCGGCTTCGACGGCGGCGAACCCTCCCTCCGGCTGGACCCGATGGTCGTTTCGCGGCCGTCCACGACGTCGCTTCCCGAGGTCGCTCTCACAGACGAACCCGAGAGCAAGAGCGAGACGGCTCAGCCTGAGCCCGTGCAGCAGCGCGTTCCGGCCACCAGCATCGAGCCGGCATTCGCCGATGACGACATCGACATCCCCGAATTCCTGAAGTGACGTCCTCGGTCGACGCGGCCGAGCCTTCCGGCCTGGCTGCGCGGCTGTCGGCGATCGACGAGAAGATCGCCGCCGCCGCGCAGGCAGCCGGACGGAGCTCCGAGGAGATCACCCGGATCGTGGTGACGAAGTTCCACCCGGCGTCATTGGTCCGTGCCCTGCACGGGCTGGGCGTGAAGGACGTCGGCGAGAACCGCCAGCAGGAGTTGTCGGCGAAGGAAGCAGAAGTCGCAGCACCCGATCTGCGCTGGCACTTCATCGGCCAGGGGCAGACGAACAAGGCGGCGGCGATCCGCCGGAGTGCGGACGTCGTGCACTCGGTCGATCGAGACCGGTTCGCGGATGCTCTGCACCGCGCAGCGGACGATGACGGTCGGCTCGATGTTCTCGTCCAGGTCAATCTCACCGACGACCCCGGTCGTGGTGGAGCCGTGCCGGCTCAGGCAGTCGCCCTCGCGGAGCATGTCCTGGCCTTGCCGTCGTTGCGGCTGCGCGGCGTCATGGCCGTGGCGCCCCTCGATGAGGAACCCGCTTCCGCTTTCGCTCGCCTGCACGACATCGCCGACAGCGTGCGTGCGGTCGACCCATCCGCGTCGTGGATCTCAGCCGGGATGACCGGAGACTTCGCCGAGGCGATCGCCGCCGGCGCGACACACCTGCGGATCGGTTCCGCAATCACCGGCCCCCGGCCCGACCGGGGTTAACCTGTGAAAAGACCAGCCCGACACGTTCGAACCGGAGGACACGATGGGTAACCCACTGAAGAAGACCATGGTGTATCTCGGCCTCGCCGATGAAGAAGAGGTCTACGAGGAAGAGACGCAGGCGCCCGCCCGCGCTCACCGCGAGCGTGACCGTGACCGTGACCGCGAGGAGCCGGCACCGGCCCCCGTCACGCCGTTGCGCCGCCCCGTCGCCGTCCGCCAGCCGTCTGCAGGAGCCGTGAACGAGATTCTCACCGTCCACCCGAAGCAGTACCGCGACGCCCAGCTGATCGCGGAGAGCTTCCGCGAGGGCGTCCCGGTCATCATCAACCTCTCGCAGATGAGCGATGCCGACGCGCGCCGCCTCATCGACTTCGCGAGTGGGCTCTCCCTCGGCCTCTACGGCCGGATCGAGCGCGTGACCTCGAAGGTGTTCCTGCTGTCGCCGGAGAACATCGCCGTATCGGGTCACGGGGGCATCGCACACGCAGACGCCGAGTCTGCGGGCTTCGACCAGTCGTAGCCCGTGCAGCTGGTCTCCGTCCTCGCGAGCATCGTCCATCTGGTGCTCCTGCTGTACGTCTTCGTGCTGTTCGCGCGCCTGATCCTGGACTACATTCCGATGTTCAATCGCGAATGGCGTCCGAAGGGATTCGGGCTCGTGCTCGCCGAGGCCGTCTACACCCTCACCGATCCGCCCATCCGGTTCTTCCGGCGGATCATCCCGCCACTGCGGATCGGCTCGCTCTCGCTCGACTTCGGCTTCGCGCTGACTCTGCTGATCGTCCTGATTCTGATGAACGTCGTCGGGCTGTTCATCCGCTGAAATCCCGGCGTGTCCCCTGATCGGTGGCTGCGACTTCTCCCACTCTGGGTGTCGTGACATCGCGGCGCCAATGCTCGGGGGCTATGCTGGCACCCAGGTGCGCGCCCCGGGTTCGCGCCACATCACGACCACGCCATACATCGATACTGGCAATCGAACTCATCGAAAGAGGAGCCACCCATGGCACTTACCCCGGATGACGTCGTCACCAAGCAGTTCCAGCACGTCCGCTTCAAGGACGGCTTCGACCCGGACGAGGTGGACGACTTCCTCGACGAGATCGTCATCGAGTGGCGCAAGGCTCTCGAGGAGAACGTCGAGCTGAAGGCCAAGCTGGCCGCGTACGAGTCCGGTGCTGCTCCTGAAGCCGCCGCGCCCGCCGCTGTCGAGGCTCCCGCCCCCGTGGCCGAGGTCCCCGCGGAGCCCGCTCCGACCGGTTCCGCGACCGCGACCGCTGGCATCATCGAACTCGCACAGCGTCTGCACGACGAGCACGTCGCCGAGGGTGAGGCGAAGCGGAACGCGCTCATCGCGGAGGCCGAGACCGAGGTCGCCCGCATCCGCACCGAGGCCGAGGCCAAGCAGCGTGAGGAGTCCGCACGGCTCGAGCGCGAGCGCAACACTCTCGAGGCTCGTATCACCGAACTCCGCAACTTCGAGCGCGACTACCGCTCGCAGCTGCGCGGCTACATCGAGGGTCAGCTCCGCGAGCTCGACGAGAAGTCGACCTCCACGGACTCGACACCCGTTTCCGCGATCGGTCTGTAAGGCGCCCTCTTGTCAGGACGCCGTCCCCTTCGTCGGTCGGCGGCCGGTGCGGTCGTTGCGATTCTCGCAGCGCTCGTACTGGCCGCCGATCAGTTTGTGAAGTACCTCACGATCGAGAACCTCCCCTACCAGGAGCCGGTTCCGGTCCTGGGGGAGTTCCTTCAGCTGTACTACGTTCGCAACCCCGGGGCGGCGTTCTCCCTGGGATCCGAGGTCACCTGGATCTTCACGATCGCCCTCGCGGTCGTGGCGTGCGTGATCGTCTGGAAGGCGTTCGGGCTCAAGTCCCGCCTGTGGGCGGTCGTGCTCGGCTGTCTCCTCGGCGGAGTCCTCGGCAACCTCAGCGATCGTCTGTTTCGTGAGCCCGGTTTTCCGGTGGGGCACGTCGTCGACATGATCTCGATGCCGTGGATGATGCCGGCGATCTTCAACGTCGCCGACATCTTCATCGTGACCGGGATGATCTCGGTCGCGTTGCTCGTGGTCTTCGGCCTGCGCTTCGACGGTACGCGCGAACGCGATCACGAGATCGTCGAGACCGAGGAAGAAGCCGAAGCCGCCGCGACGGCGGCTGTCCTGGCGACCGACACCGATGACGACATGCTCGACGCCGATGCTCCCGTGCCGGTGCGTTCGACCGATGACGATTCTCCCTCGGAGGATGCGGCTCCCGCATCGGAAGGACGTTGACCGTGGAATCGCGGTCCCTGCCGGTTCCGGACGGTTTGGACGGTACCCGCGTCGACGCAGCCTTGGCGAAGCTGATGGGGTTCTCCCGCACCTTCGCTGCTGACGTCGCCGCAGCAGGGGGAGTACGACTCGACGGCGTGACACTCGACAAGTCCGACCGCCTGCGCGCGGGCGGCTGGCTCGATGTCGAATGGCAGCCGAAAGAGGCGCCGAAGATCGTTCCCATCGCCGTGCCGGAGCTCGGCATCGTGTACGACGACGATGACGTCATCGTGGTGGACAAGCCGACGGGGGTCGCCGCCCATCCGTCGGTCGGCTGGGAGGGCCCGACGGTCGTCGGCGCTCTCGCCGCTGCAGGCTTCCGCGTAGCGACCAGCGGCGCTCCGGAACGTCAGGGCGTCGTGCACCGACTCGACGTCGGCACCAGCGGCCTGATGGTCGTGGCGAAGTCCGAGCACGCCTACACGGTCCTGAAGCAGGCCTTCAAGGACCGTACCGTCGAGAAGATCTATCACGCCGTCGTCCAAGGTCACCCCGATCCACTTGCCGGGACCATCGATGCGCCGATCGGGCGTCACCCCAACCACTCCTGGAAGTTCGCCGTCGTGCCCGACGGGAAGCCGTCTGTCACGCACTACGAGACGCTCGAGGCGTTTCCTGGCGCGTCGCTGCTCGAGATCCACCTCGAGACGGGCCGCACGCATCAGATCCGTGTGCACATGGCTGCGCACCGCCACCCCTGTGTCGGCGACCCGCTCTACGGAGCAGACCCGACGATGTCCGCGCGGCTGGGGCTCACCCGCCAGTGGCTGCACGCGCATCAGCTCGCCTTCGCGCATCCGACGACGGGGGACTGGGTGCAGTTCGAGTCCCCGTATCCCGAGGACTTCCGGCACGCACTGGACGTGCTGCGCGGAGAGTAGTCCGCGCCACGCCACGACGATGTCGGTGATGTGCGCGACACTGGGCCCATGACCATCGAGGTTCGCCCCGCGACGGAGTTCGACGACGTCTCGATACTCGTCGGGCCGAGGAAACCGACGTCGAACGTCTGCTTCTGCCTGAGTTACCGCATCGGCAGCAAAGAGAACGTGGCGCTGAAAGGGCAGGAGCGTTCCGATCGGGTCCGGGAACTGTGCCACCAGGATCCACCTCCTGGCGTGATCGCGTACCTCGACGACGAACCGGTGGGATGGGCGGCGCTGCATCCGCGTCGCGGCACCAGTTTCGCGCGGAATCGGCTGATCCCACACGTCGACGATCTCGACGTGTGGTCGTTGTGGTGCTTCCGCGTGCGCCCCGGCTACCGGAAGCAGGGCATCTCCCATGCGCTGATCGAGGGAGCAGTGGCCTACGCGATGGAGCGCGGCGCGCCCGCCATCGAGGGGTATCCGGTCGACAACGGCGGCGAGAAGGTCAATCTCACCATGGCGTACGTCGGCACGCGGTCGTTATTCGAGAGCGCGGGGTTCGTGAAGGCGGCAGACACCGGTTCTGTCCTGGATGGATTCCCTCGGGTGTTGATGCGGCTCGATCTGGGCACATCGCAGAAGTCGTCGGAGAAAGCGTGAACCGCACGGCGGCACACGGCCAATACATAGCGTGACCACAGACAGCGAGATCATCCAGCGATCTCTCCAGCAACCGGCGGCGTTCGCCGAGCTCTTCGACAGACATGCGCGCGCGGTCAACGCGTTCGCGACGTATCGCGTCGGCCGGCATGCTGCCGAGGACGTCCTGAGCGAGACATTCCTCGTCGCGTTCCGCCGCCGAGCCGATTTCGACACGGACATCGAATCGGCGATGCCCTGGCTTCTCGGCATCGCCTCGCGCCTGATCCGTCGCCACCGCGCGCTGGAGGCGAAGCAGTGGAAGTCGTTCGCGGCATCCATCTCCCGGCAAGAGCACTCGACGCTCGGAGACCTGGAGGATGCGATGTCCCGCGTCGATGCCGAGCGCGAGGTCGAGACGCTGAAGACGCGCATCGCGGCGCTCGCGCCGAAAGATCGCGAGGCCCTCCTGCTCTATGCCTGGCAGGGGATGAGCTACGACGAGGTCGCGGCGGCACTCGGCGTTCCCGTCGGCACCGTGCGATCGCGGCTGAATCGAGTCCGCAGACGGTTGGACTCCACCCGAAAGATCCAGGCATTCGAGCAGCAGCAGAAGAAGGGAGAGACCCTTGGACGTGTTTGAGAAGGTTCAGCAGACCAGGCCCGAGATCGAGGGGGCGGATGACAATCTCACTGCGGCGCGTGCCCTCCTTCTGATGGAGATCCAGAATGAACGCTCTCCTGCGCGTTCACGGGCGGCGCGGCGGCCATGGCTGATCGCCGCGGGCGCCGTCGGCGCGGCAGCTGCCGTCACCGCCGGAGTGCTCGTGGTGAGCAACATCACGGCCCCGACGCCCGTGCCGACTGTTGAGGCGGTGCCGACCCGCGTGCCGGGGCCGGTGCTCGTGCCTACTCCGATGCCGTCACCCGCGGTCTCACCGATGACGGGCCCGGAGGCGCTCCTGGGGGCAGCGAACGCGACAGCGGGCTTCACGCCACCGGTGCTCGCGCCCGGCCAGTATCTGCGGCGGGCGTGGACGTCGCAGACCCTGGGCGTGTTCGACGCCGACCTCGGCGACGCAGGGCAGCCCGGCTACGGTGCATCGCGCGCGGAAGCATCGAGTGGATGGGTCATCAGCCGCAGCGGTGCCGACTACGCGCCGGCGAACCTTCGCTCGCAGTGGTATCAGGAGTGGGGAGCTCCCGTCGCAGGTGGGGTCTACGGCGACCAGGTGCAGGGCCTTGCACAGCAGGATGAGGCGTTGCAGTCCTACGGGCCAGCGGTCGGCCTGTTCCCGTCAGATGCGCCACGGCTCCCCGAGGGCGGTGCCGAGGATGTGCTCTGGTTCTTTGAATCGTTGCCGCGTGACCCGGCCACGATGATCGCGTGGATTCACGAGTACCTGGGCGCCGATGAGCAGGGATGGGCCGATGGGAAGGTCGGGTGGCTCATCATCGGACTGCTGTCGCACAACGTCGGCGACCCGGAGATGCGTGCTGCGATGTATCGGGCGCTCAGTCTGCTCCCGGGCTCGACGGTGGGAGCCGAACAGAACGGACGACGCACGGTCACCTTCGACTCGCATCTCGGCTCCTCTGAGAGCACGGAGACATCGCTTCGGCGGTTCACGTTGACGATCGACATGGCGACGGGAATCGTGGTGGAGACCACGGACACCACGTCTGTAGGCGAGGGGGTGATCCCGGGCGACGTCCCCGACTCCCGGATGACCTTCGAGATGAGCGTGGTCGATACTCTGCCGTGACCACTTTCGAAGAGCGCTGCTTCTCACCGGTATCGATGCGGACACGAGCGTGGAGCGGAGGCGGACAACCCGTCGCCCGATGTTCGTGATCGCCGGGGGCCATGTCCGGAGTGGCCGCGGCGACCGCGGGTGTCGTGCTGATCAGCCAGATGGACGCGCCGAGCCCGCAGGTCGAGGCAGTGCCGCAGGAAACCGCGCTTCCGACGCCGCGATAGACACCGGCCCCGAGGCCCAGCACGACGTCGGGGACGACGGTCGCAGAGCCGTTCCCGGGTACGACCCCGCAGACGGGGCGGCGGCGAATCCGGGTCCGGACGGCGTGGCAGCAACGTCGCGCCTGCAGATCTCCGGCACTCCGTTCAGCACGCGCTTGACCTCGCCGGTGTCCCCGCATCGACGGCGAACGGCATCGAGACCTACCGAATCAGGTACGAGAACGTCCTACCGAATCAGGTACGGGAACACAGATCGCCGCACCGACACGGTCTCGATCGATGCCGAGGCGGGGCGGGCCATCGAGTGCACGCTGCGTTCGGATCGCGTCGATGCCGGTCCGGGGGATGTGGTCCCTCAGACCGTGCCCGACATCAGCAAGACCTACTCGGTGTCGATCGTCGACTCTGCCCCGTAGCGGTTTCGGATAGTGCCCTCCGGGCCCTGACACCGACCTCCGGTGTCAGGGCCCCGCCGTAGAATCGGAGGCATGGCATCCGACTCCTTCGTCCACCTGCACGTGCACAGCGAGTATTCGATGCTCGACGGAGCGGCGAAGATCAACGCGATGACCCAGGCGGCCGCCGACTACAAGATGCCGGCCATCGCCGTGACCGATCACGGCAACACTTTCGCGGCTTTCGAGTTCTACAAGGCGGCCAATGCCGCGGGTGTCAAGCCGATCATCGGGCTCGAGGCCTATGTCACTCCCGGCACGCACCGCAGTGACAAGACGCGCGTGCAGTGGGGCTCTCCCGATCAGAAGAGCGACGACGTCTCGGGTTCCGGTGCGTACACCCACATGACCATGTGGAGTCAGAGCACCGAGGGCATGCACAACCTGTTCCGGCTCAGCTCCCGGTCGAGCATGGAGGGCTACTACTTCAAGCCGCGCATGGACCGCGAGCTGCTGCAGACCTATTCCAAAGGACTGATCGCGACCACCGGATGCCCGTCAGGCGAGATCCAGACGCGCCTGCGTCTCGGACAGTACGACGCTGCGCGCGCGGCCGCAGCCGAGTTCCAGGACCTGTTCGGGAAGGAGAACTACTTCGCCGAGATCATGGACCACGGTCTGTCCATCGAGCGACGCGTGATGACCGATCTCCTCCGTCTCTCGAAGGACCTGAACATCCCGCTGGTCGCCACCAACGACTCTCACTACACGCACCAGCACGAGGCCGACGCGCACGAGGCCCTCCTGTGCGTGCAGTCGGGCTCGACGATGGACGACCCGAACCGTTTCAAGTTCGACGGCGACGGCTACTACATCAAGACCGCGGCCGAGATGCGGCAGCTGTTCCGTGACCACCCCGAAGCCTGTGACAACACCCTGCTGATCGCCGAGCGCTGCGAAGTCGAGTTCAACACGTCGGCCAACTACATGCCGCGCTTCCCTGTGCCCGACGGCGAGACCGAGGACAGCTGGCTCATCAAGGAGGTGGAGGCCGGCCTGCACTACCGATATCCCGGCGGCATCCCCGACAAGGTGCGCAAGCAGGCCGAGTACGAGACCGGCATCATCCTGCAGATGGGCTTCCCGGGGTACTTCCTCGTCGTCGCCGACTTCATCAACTGGGCCAAGGACAACGGCATCCGCGTGGGGCCGGGCCGTGGCTCGGGTGCCGGGTCGATGGTCGCGTACGCGATGAAGATCACCGACCTCGACCCACTCGAACACGGCCTGATCTTCGAGCGCTTCCTCAACCCCGACCGTGTCTCCATGCCCGACTTCGACGTCGACTTCGATGACCGGCGCCGCGGCGAGGTCATCGACTACGTCACGGAGAAGTACGGATCCGAGCGCGTCGCGCAGATCGTCACGTACGGAACGATCAAGTCCAAGCAGGCGTTGAAGGACGCCGGCCGCGTGCTCGGCTTCCCGTTCAGCATGGGGGAGCGGCTCACCAAGGCGATGCCGCCGCCCGTGATGGGCAAGGACATGCCCCTCGACGGCATGTTCGACTCCGCGCACCCGAGGTACAAGGAGGCGAGCGAGTTCAGGACCCTGATCGAGACGGATCCCGAGGCGAAGACGGTCTTCGACCGCGCGCTGGGTCTCGAAGGGCTGAAGCGCCAGTGGGGCGTGCACGCCGCCGGCGTGATCATGTCGTCCGATCCGCTGCTCGACATCATCCCGATCATGCGCCGCGAACAGGACGGGCAGATCGTCACGCAGTTCGACTACCCGTCGTGCGAGTCCCTCGGTCTGATCAAGATGGACTTCCTGGGGCTCCGGAACCTCACGATCATCTCGGATGCGCTCGACAACATCCGCACGAACCGTGGCGAAGAGCTCGACCTCGAACATCTCGGTCTCGACGACCCCGGCGTGTACCAGCTGCTCGCGCGCGGCGACACCCTGGGCGTCTTCCAGCTCGACAGCCCGCCGCTGCGTTCGCTCATGCGTCTGATGAAGCCCGACAACTTCGGCGACATCTCGGCCCTCATCGCCCTGTATCGGCCGGGTCCCATGGGAGCCAACTCGCACACGAACTATGCGCTGCGCAAGAACGGGGTGCAGGAGATCACGCCGATCCACCCCGAGCTGGAGGCGCCGCTCGCCGAGATCCTGGAGGAGTCCTACGGGCTCATCATCTACCAGGAGCAGGTCATGGCCATCGCCCAGGCAGTCGCGGGGTTCAGCCTCGGACAGGCAGACATCCTGCGTCGAGCGATGGGCAAGAAGAAGAAGTCCGAGCTCGACAAGCAGTACGAAGGCTTCGCGGGCGGCATGACCGAGCGCGGATTCGGCGAGGCGGCCATCAAGGCGCTGTGGGACATCCTGCTGCCCTTCTCGGACTACGCCTTCAACAAAGCCCACTCCGCCGCATACGGTCTCGTCTCGTATTGGACCGCATACCTCAAGGCGCACTATCCCGCCGAGTACATGGCGGCGCTGCTCACCAGCGTCGGCGACTCGAAGGACAAGATGGCGCTCTACCTGAACGAGTGCCGCCGCATGGGCATCAAGGTCCTTCCGCCCGATGTCTCCGACTCGATCAACTTCTTCGCGGCCGTCGGCGACGACATCCGCTTCGGCCTCGGCGCCGTCCGCAACGTCGGTAGCAACGTCGTCGAGGGGATCGTGCAGGCCCGCAAGGACGAGCGCTTCACCTCGTTCCACCATTTCCTCGAGAAGGTTCCGCTGCACGTCTCGAACAAGCGCACGGTCGAGTCGCTGATCAAGGCCGGCGCCTTCGACTCGATGGGCGACTCCCGTCGAGCGCTCATGGAGGTGCATGAAGACGCGGTGGAGGCCGCCGTCGATCGCAAGCGCAACGAGGCACAGGGCGCCATCGGGTTCGACTTCGACAGCCTCTACGACGGCATGGACGAGGTGGCTCCCGCCAAGGTCCCCGCCCGCCCCGAGTGGATCAAGAAGGACAAGCTCGCCTTCGAACGCGAGATGCTCGGTCTCTACGTGTCCGACCACCCGTTGGCCGGGCTCGAAGTGCCTCTCGCGAAGCATGCATCGATCTCGATCCACGACCTCAACAACTCCGAAGACCTGCAGGATGGCGACCAGGTGACGGTGGCCGGGCTCGTCACCAGCGTGCAGCACCGCGTCGCCAAGGCGAGCGGAAATCCCTACGGCATGATCACCGTCGAGGACTTCAACGGTGAGGTCACCGTGATGTTCATGGGAAAGACCTACACCGAGTTCCAGCACACGCTGCAGCAGGACGCGATTCTCGCGGTCCGCGGGCGCGTGTCCCGGCGCGATGACGGGCTCAACCTGCACGCGCAGTCGGCTTTCGCGCCGGATGTGGGGTCCTTCGACGCGGCGGGTCCCTTGGCCCTCGTCCTCGCCGAGCAGCGCGCGACAGAGCGAGTGATGATGGAGCTCGCAGAGGTGCTGCGACGGCACAACGGCGACACCGAAGTGCTGCTTCGGGTGCATCGCGGGGGCACCGCGAAGGTGTTCGAGGTGCCCATGCCGGTCAAGGTGTCCGCAGACCTGTTCGGTGACCTCAAGTCACTGCTCGGACCCACCTGTCTGGGGTGAGCGGGTAGGATCGTGAGCCGTCGGCAGCACGGCGAATCCACCCGTCGAGCCCTGTGACGAAAGGACCACGCATGAGCACGGATCTCCCCGAATCGGACACCGAGGACACCGTCTTCGGCGACGATGACGGCGTCCTCTACGACGAAGAGGTCACGCCGGAGTTCGGCATCCTCGGCTTCACACTGCGTGAGCTGCTGATCGTGGGCGTCTGGTTGCTGTCCTTCGTGTTCTCCTTCTTCCCGCTGATCGGCGACCTCTCGCTGTGGGGCGTCGGCATCCAATGGATTCTCCCGATCGCGCTCCCGACCGTCGCCGTCTTCCTTCTCGTGCTGCGCCGCTTCTCGCCCGACGGCATCCGCCGGGTCGGTTCGCTGGGGATCGATCAGTTCGCCTCGGTCGCGTTCTCCGTGTCAGCGGTGGTCTGGGCCGGTAGCCTGTGGCTCGCGATCTCCGCACTCGTCTCCGGAGGCGCCTGGAGCCTTCCGTGGAACGGGGTCGCCATGGTGATCACCTCTCTGGCCCTCGTCGTCCTCACCGTCTTCGCTCCGATCATCCCGGGGCTGAAGGAAGACTTCCACGGTCGTCTGGTGACTCTCGCGCACCGCAACGCGAATCCGGTGCGTCCGGTCATCGCGCGGCCGCGTCCTGAGCCTGCGCCGGCAGCCGAAGAACCGTCCGGCGAGTCGGCCGAGGCATCGCCTGCGGGGTCCGACTCGTCCGCACCCCTCGAGGGGGCAGAGGCGCAGGCCGACGGCCGGACAGATGTCATCGTCGATGGTGCGACACCAGCGCTCGTGATCCCGATCGATGTCGAGCCCTCCGGGAGGCAGGCGACCGACGAGATCGCCCGATTCGACCTCGCCGAGCAGGTGCCGCTCACTGCCCACGCCTCGGGCGGCGGCATCGGTACCGAGCAGGAGTCCTCGGAGGAGGATTACGTGCCCGCCTACTCGCGTCGTTCGCGCGGTCAGGATCCCGAGATCGTCTCGGACACCGGGAGCATCGAGTCGCTTCTGGAGACGGCGGCGACATATGAGACCGACGTCGTTGCGGAAGAGCCGGCACCGCTGGTGTTGGAGGGTGTCTCAGACGCCGACCTCGAAGCGACCAACCCTCGCGAGGCGGTCCCCGCCGCTCAACCGTTCTGGATCCTCGCGCCCTCGGAGCGCGATGTCCACGACGAGCGCGGTGAACCGCTGTTCCGCATCGGCCCGAGCGCGTGGGCACTGGTGATCGAGGATCGTGGGGGTGCGTTCGTCGTCCGACATGACGACGGACGGATCGGCTACCTCCACGACATCTCCGACATCACGAAGGGCTGAAATGCGCACCATAGACCTGCGAGGGCGCGAGCTCTCGCCTGCAGGCATGCTCGCCGCGGTACCCCGGGCCACCCAGGCGCGTGCCGAAGCGCTCGAAACCGCTGCGCGGATCGTCGAGGACGTGCGCGACCGTGGCGAGGACGCTCTTCGCGAGCAGGCCGAACGATTCGACGCCGTCACGGATCACGCCGTACGAGTGCCCGCCGAACACATCACCGCAGCGCTGGCTGAACTCGCTCCCGAGGTCAGGGGCGCGCTCGAAGAGGCGATCCGCCGAGTGCGTCTGGCCTCCGCCGCGCAGGTTCCGGCAACACAGGTCACCCGGATCGGGGACGGGGCCGTGATCACGCAGCGGTGGCAGCCGGTGCACCGCGTGGGCGTCTACATCCCCGGCGGCAAGGCCGTCTACCCGTCCAGCGTGATCATGAACGTCGTGCCCGCGCAGATCGCCGGGGTCGAGCAGATCGCATTGGCATCCCCGCCGCAGGCGGATCAGGGCGGGCGGATTCACCCGACCATCCTCGCGGCGGCGGGTCTGCTGGGAGTGACGGAGGTGTACGCGATGGGCGGTGCCGGAGCGATCGGCGCCCTGGCGTACGGAGTGCCGTCGCTGGATCTCGATCCTGTCGATGTCGTCTCCGGTCCGGGCAACAACTACGTCGCGTCCGCGAAGCGCGCGGTCGCCGGTGTGGTCGGCACCGACTCGGAGGCCGGGGCGACCGAGATCCTCGTCGTCGCGGATTCGCACGCGGATCCGCGACTCATCGCCGCCGATCTGGTGAGCCAGGCTGAGCACGACGAGCAGGCGTCCGCGGTGCTGGTCACCGATGCGGACGAGCTCGCCGAGCAGGTCGCCGTCGAGGTGGAGCGCATGGCCGCGAGGACCCGCCACAGCGAGCGTGTCGCCGCCGCTCTCTCGGGACCGCAGTCCGCGATCGTCCTCGTGGATGACAGGGCCATGGCCACGGCGTTCAGCAACGCCTACGCGCCGGAGCACCTCGAGCTGCACCTCGTCGACGCCGATGATGCCGCCGCCGACTTCACCAGTGCCGGTGCCGTGTTCGTCGGCGACCAGACGCCGGTCAGCCTCGGAGACTACATGGCGGGCAGCAACCACGTGCTGCCGACCGGGGGACAGGCGCGTTACGCCCCGGGTCTCGGATCGTACACGTTCCTCCGTCCGCAGCAGGTCATCTCTTACGACAGGGCTGCGCTGGCTGCCGTGCGTGCCGGAGTCGTCGCCCTCGCCGACACCGAGGTGCTCCCCGCGCACGGTGAAGCGATCGAGGCCCGTTTCACCGCGTAGGATCGGTCAGATGCACTGCCCCTTCTGTCGACACCCCGACTCCCGCGTCATCGATTCACGCACCAGCGACGACGGGCTCTCGATCAGGCGCCGTCGGCAGTGCCCGGAGTGCGGTGGCCGTTTCACGACGACCGAGACCGCGAGCCTCAACGTGATCAAACGTTCCGGCGTGATGGAGCCGTTCAGTCGCGAGAAGGTCATCACGGGCGTGCGGAAGGCATGCCAGGGCCGGCCGGTCACGGAGGGCGACCTCGCCGTGCTCGCACAGCGCGTGGAAGAGGCCGTGCGCCAGACCGGTGTCTCGCAGCTCGACACGAACGAGATCGGTCTTGCGATCCTCGGCCCGTTGCGTGAACTCGATGAGGTCGCGTTCCTGCGCTTCGCCAGCGTCTACCAGGCGTTCGACTCCCTCGAGGACTTCGAGGCCGCGATCACCGATCTGCGTGCCGACCACACGAAGAGGGAGTCCGAGGACCGGTAATCTGGCAGGGATGTATCCGCTGCTCTTCCGCGCTGTCCTCTCGCGCTTCGACCCCGAGTTCGCCCACCACGCCGGCATGGCGGTGATCCGTGTTCTCGGCGTGCCCCCGTTCTCGTGGGCCACGCGTGCGATCACCCGTCCCGACCCGTCGCTGCGCGTCGAGGCGCTCGGTCTCACGTTCCCGTCGCCGTTCGGCGTCGCCGCGGGTTTCGACAAGAACGCGGTGGGTGTGCAGGGACTCGCGGCTCTCGGCTTCGGGCACGTGGAAGTCGGCACTGTGACGGCGATACCGCAGGATGGCAACCCGAAGCCGCGGCTCTTCCGTCTCATCGCGGACCGTGCCGTGGTCAATCGGATGGGCTTCAACAACGCGGGTGCGGATGCAGCGGCACGTCGTCTCGCACGCCTGCGTCGCGGGGCTCCCGACACGATCATCGGTGTCAACATCGGCAAGAGCCGAGTCGTCGAGGTCGAGGATGCGACGGCCGACTACGTGGCCTCGGCGACGCGGCTGGCTCCGCTCGCCGACTATCTGGCCGTGAACGTGTCGTCTCCGAACACCCCGGGCCTCCGGGGACTGCAGGCCGTGGAAACGCTCGCGCCGCTGTTGCGCGCCGTGCGCGAGGCATCCGGGGCCACTCCGCTGCTCGTCAAGATCGCGCCGGACCTGTCTGACGAGGAGATCACGGCGATCGCGCAGATGGCGGTAGCCGAGGGGCTTGCAGGAATCATCGCTCACAACACCACGATCAGCCGAGACGGGCTGCTCACGGATACCGCCACAGTCGAGGCTGCGGGAGCGGGAGGTCTGTCCGGAGCGCCGTTGAAGAAGCGCTCGCTCGAAGTGCTCCGCGTGGTGCGCGAAGCTGTTCCTTCCGACTTCTGTGTGATCGCCGTCGGGGGAGTGGAGACGCCGTCCGACGTGCAGGAGCGCCTCGATGCGGGGGCGACCCTCGTGCAGGGCTACACCGCTTTCCTGTACCGCGGTCCGTTCTGGGGCCGCGAGATCAACAGGGGACTGCTCAGTCGGGGTACTGGCCGCGCTTGACCTGCGGCTTCGGAAGACGCATGAAGCGCATCTGAAGCGCGCGCATCGCGGCGTACCATCCGAGGCCGCGCTCGAGGCGATCCTTGCCGAACTTGGCCGCGGCCTTGCGCTTGACCCGCATGCCGAGCAGGACCATGCCGCCGATGGCGATGACGAGGTAGCCCATCATCACGATGTAGGCGTAGAACGAGATGACCGTGTTGGCCGGAACGAGCGAGGCGAGGATGACCAGCACCATCACTCCCATCACGAACTCGGCCGGGTGCCAGCCGGCATCCACGTAGTCGCGCACCCAACGGCGCTGCGGACCCTTGTCGCGGACGGGGAGGTACTTCTCCTCGCCGGCGGCCATGCCGGCCTGGGCGCGGGCGCGACGCTCGTTGAGGTCCGCCTTCGCGGCCGCCTTCGCTTCCTTGGTGTTGGCGACCAGGGGGCGGCGACGTGCTGCCTCCTGCTCCGCACGGGTCGGCGTCGCGCGCCCCTTGCCGACGGCAGTCGTCTCGGGGGCGTCGTCGTTCGTGGAAGGGGAGGTAGGGGTAGTGGACACGGAGTTCCTCGGTTCGCCGGCGGGGGATCACCTTAAGATTACTCGCATGACCTCTCCTGTTCCTCCCCGTGAGTCCGATGCCGCTGTCCTCGAGGCGGTGGCGACTGGAATCCCCGCTGCGCTGTCGGATCTCGGTCACCTCGTTCGCATTCCGGGGATGGCCTGGCCCGCGTTCGATCAGACCCAGCTGCAACGCAGTGCGGATGCCGTGGCGGCCCTGGCATCGGACACGGGGGTCTTCGACGAGGTGCGCGTGCTCCGCGCAGCGATCCCGGGCACCGACGAGCAGGGACAGCCGGCCGTCCTCGCCACCCGCGCGGCACGCAACGGCAAGCCCACCATCCTGCTCTATGCGCACCACGACGTGCAGCCTCCTGGGGATGACGCCCTGTGGGAGACGCCGCCGTTCGAGCCGACCGTACGCGACGGGCGTCTCTACGGACGTGGAGCGGCGGACGACAAGGCCGGGATCATGTCGCACATCGCCTCGATCCGTGCGGTGAGCGAGGTGCTCGGCGATGACCTCGAGCTCGGTATCGCGATGTTCATCGAGGGCGAAGAGGAGTATGGATCCCGTTCATTCGCCCAGTTCCTCTCCGACAACAAGGATGCGCTCCGCGCTGACGCCATCGTGGTCGCCGATTCCGGCAACTGGGATTCCGTGACTCCTGGTCTCACCGTCTCCCTCCGCGGCAACGCCCGCTTCACGATGCGCGTGCGCACCCTGGACCACGCCTCGCACTCCGGGATGTTCGGCGGCGCGGTGCCCGACGCGATGATGGCGACCGTCACGTTGCTGTCCACGCTGTGGAACGCCGACGGCTCGGTGGCGGTCGAGGGGATGACGGAGCGCGATGCGCCGACGCCGGACTACACCGAGGCGACTCTGCGCGATGAGGCCGGACTTCTGCCCGGCACCACTCCGATCGGTGACGGGACGATCCTCAGCCGCATCTGGAACAAGCCGTCGGTCACGGTGATCGGTATCGATGCCACGAGCGTCGCTGCGGCGTCCAACACTTTGCTCCCCGAGGTGACCGTCGTGATCAGCGCTCGCGTCGCCCCCGGGCAGACCGGTCAGGAAGCCTACGACGCACTCGAGGGTCATCTTCGCGCGCATGCGCCGTTCGGAGCAGAGCTCACGTTCTCGGATGTCGATCTCGGCGACGGCTTCCTGGTGGACACGAGCGGCTGGGCGGTCGCTCTGACCCGCGACGCCATGCGTGACGGCTACGGAGTCGCTCCGGTCGATCTGGGCGTGGGGGGATCGATCCCCTTCATCGCCGATCTGGTGCGAGAGTTCCCGGCCGCACAGATCCTGGTCACCGGTGTCGAAGATCCCCATTCGCGGGCACACAGCCCGAACGAGTCGCTGCACCTCGACACGTTCCGTCATGCGGTCGCGACCGAGGCGCTGCTGCTGGCCCGCATGAATGAGGCGGAACTCTGAGCCTCACAGCATCTGCGGCGGTAGAATCATCCGAGAAGCCGTGCACCTGCGGCCCGTCACAAGGAGCGACATGAGCGACACCACACTCTCCCCAGAGACCACCCGCGCACACGGCGTCACCCTGACCGACGCTGCTGCCACGAAGGTGAAGAACCTCCTCGAGCAGGAAGGCCGCGACGATCTGCGTCTGCGTGTCGCCGTGCAGCCGGGCGGATGCTCGGGCCTGATCTACCAGCTGTACTTCGACGAGCGCTATCTCGAGGGCGACGAGACGGTCGACTTCGACGGCGTCGAGGTGATCATCGACAACATGAGCGTCCCGTACCTCGACGGTGCGGCGATCGACTTCAAGGACACGATCTCCGAGCAGGGGTTCACGATCGACAACCCCAATGCAGCGGGCAGCTGCGCGTGCGGCGACAGCTTCCACTGATCCTCGCTCTGCCGACTCGGGCCCCCCCCCCCCCCCCNNTGACGGCGGCCGTTCTGGTTCCACAACCTGCGTGGATGGCATGAATCAGGTGTGAGGTTGCCCTAGACTTGGGTGTGCTCTGTTCGCGATCTGAAAGGTGCATCGTGCCCTCGAAACGCAGCCTTCGTTGGGCCGCCCTCCCTGTGGGAGTTGCGGCAGCCTTGGCCCTGGCGGGATGCTCTCCCACCGAGCTGAACGGCTTTCTTCCGGGCTTCGTGGAGGGTGGACCCGCGGCCACCAACCAGACCGAGCGTGTCTCGTCGCTCTGGGTCAACTCGTGGATCGTGCTTCTCGCCGTCGGCATCATCACCTGGGGCCTGATGGCCTGGGCGGCGATCGCCTACCGCCGTCGCAAGGGCCAGACCGGTCTCCCGGTGCAGATGCGCTACAACATGCCGATCGAGATCTTCTACACGATCGTGCCGCTCATCCTGGTTCTGGGCATGTTCTTCTTCACCGCTCGCGATCAGACGGAGATCGAGGCCAAGTGGGACGAGCCCGACGTCGAGATCACCGCCATCGCGAAGCAGTGGGCGTGGGACTTCCAGTACGACGGAGACGAGAAGGACAACTCCGACGCCGTGTGGACCATGGGCATCCAGGCCCAGCCCGACAAGGACGGCAACATCGATCAGGCGCAGCTGCCGACGCTGGTGCTGCCGGTCGACAAGAAGGTCACGATCAACCTTCAGTCGCGCGACGTCATCCACTCCTTCTGGATCATCGACTTCCTGTACAAGAAGGACATGTTCATCGGGAAGGACAACTCCTGGTCGTTCATCCCGACACGTGAGGGCGAGTACGCCGGCAAGTGCGCCGAGCTCTGCGGTGAGTACCACTCGATGATGCTCTTCAACGTGAAGGTCGTCTCGCAGAGCGAGTACGACTCCTACCTCGCGTCGCTCGAGGAGCAGGGCAACACCGGTGACATCACCGGCGCCTACGACCGTCTCTCGAACCTTCCGGGGACCACCCCGAAGACCGACACCGAGGAAGGAGGGGAGTAAGCCATGTCGACCACAGAAGCTCCCCGTACCGACGAGTCTCCCCGCTCGCGTCCCCAGACTCTGCCCGCACGCCAGGCCGCTCTCATGAGCTCCTCGCGCGTCGAGCAGAAGGGCAACATCGTCGTCAAGTGGATCACCTCCACCGACCACAAGACCATCGGGTACATGTACCTGATCGCGTCGGTGATGTTCTTCCTCCTCGGCGGTGTGATGGCACTCGTCATCCGTGCCGAGCTGTTCGCGCCGGGTATGCAGATCATCCCGACCAAGGAGCAGTACAACCAGCTGTTCACGATGCACGGCACGATCATGCTGCTGATGTTCGCGACGCCGCTGTTCGCCGGCTTCGCCAACGCGATCCTGCCCTTGCAGATCGGCGCCCCTGACGTCGCCTTCCCGCGTCTGAACGCCTTCGCCTTCTGGCTCTTCCTGTTCGGCTCCACGATCGCGGTGGCCGGCTTCCTCACCCCGCAGGGCGCGGCATCCTTCGGGTGGTTCGCCTATCAGCCGTTGGCAGGGGCATCGTTCTCGCCGGGTGCGGGTGGAAACCTCTGGATGGTGGGTCTCGGCATCTCCGGATTCGGAACGATCCTCGGTGCCGTCAACTTCATCACCACGATCATCACGATGCGTGCCCCCGGCATGACGATGTGGCGCATGCCGATCTTCTCGTGGAACACGCTCATCACGAGCCTCCTGATCCTGATGGCGTTCCCGGTGCTTGCCGCAGCCATCTTCGCCGCGGCGGCCGACCGCATCCTCGGTGCTCACATCTACGACCCGGCCAACGGCGGCGTTCTGCTCTGGCAGCACCTGTTCTGGTTCTTCGGTCACCCNNACCCCGAGGTGTACATCATCGCGCTGCCGTTCTTCGGTATCGTCTCCGAGATCTTCCCGGTCTTCAGCCGCAAGCCGATCTTCGGATACAAGACCCTCGTCTACGCGACGATCGCCATCGCTGCTCTCTCGGTCGCGGTGTGGGCTCACCACATGTATGTGACGGGCTCGGTCCTGCTGCCGTTCTTCGCGCTCATGACGATGCTGATCGCCGTGCCGACGGGTGTGAAGATCTTCAACTGGATCGGTACCCTCTGGCGAGGGTCGGTCACCTTCGAGACTCCGATGGTCTTCGCTCTCGGGTTCCTCGTGTCGTTCGTCTTCGGTGGTCTGACCGGTGTCATCCTCGCGGCTCCGCCGCTGGACTTCGCCCTCTCCGACTCGTACTTCGTGGTCGCCCACTTCCACTACGTGGTGTTCGGAACCGTGGTGTTCGCCATGTTCGCCGGCTTCTACTTCTGGTGGCCGAAGTGGACCGGACGCATGCTGAACGAGCGTCTCGGCTACGTGCACTTCTGGCTTCTGTTCATCGGTTTCCACATGACCTTCCTCATCCAGCACTGGCTGGGCGTCGACGGCATGGTGCGTCGTTACGCCGACTACTCGGAGGCCGACGGATGGACCTGGCAGAACCAGGTCTCGACGATCGGTGCCATCATCCTGGGCGCTTCGATGCTGCCGTTCTTCCTGAACGTCTGGATCACCGCCCGCAAGGCGCCGAAGGTCACGGTCAACGACCCGTGGGGCTACGGCGGATCGCTCGAGTGGGCGACGTCCTGCCCGCCCCCGCGTCACAACTTCACGTCGATCCCGCGCATCCGCAGCGAGCGGCCTGCGTTCGACCTGAATCACCCGGAGGCTGCGGAGTTCGCCACGACGGCTCCCGGCGAGCGAGAGGCCCACTAAGTCATGCGCGACAACGTCATTCTCTGGTGGATCCTGACGGCGTTCTTCGCTCTCGTCGGAGTCGTCTACACCGGTTGGCACATCCTGGCCACACCGAACGACAACTTCGCGATGCGAATCGAGTGGGTCGGTACGGTCGCCCTGTTCTTCGCCGCCTTCATGGCAGCGATGATCGCGTTCTATCTCGATCGCACTCACAAGGCGCAGCGTGGTGAGCTGCCCGAAGACATCCTGACCTCCGACATCGACGACGGTGACCCGGAGCTCGGCGAGTTCAGCCCGTGGTCCTGGTGGCCCATCGTCCTCGCTGCCTCGGCGGGAGTCTTCGTGGTGGGGCTCGCGGTCGGGCACTTCCTCCTGCCGATCGGCCTCGCGATCTTCGTCGTCGCGATCGTCGGCTGGGTGTACGAGTATTACCGCGGCAACTTCGCCCGCTGACCCAGCTGCACTGAAGAAGGCCCCCGGAGGAATCCGGGGGCCTTCTTCGTGCGCCGGGGCCGTGATCAGGCGTGGGCGCGGATGCGTGCGATGCCGGTCAACGGATCCACGGGGCGGTGGTGGACGCCATCGCTGTCTTCGACCGCGTAACCCTCCCGGACCCAGTACTCGAAACCGCCGATCATCTCGCGTACGGCGTATCCGAGGCGGGCGAACTCGAGCGCGCCCTTGGCGCCGGCGTTGCAGCCGGGGCTCCAGCAGTAGACGACCACGTCCGTACCCTCGGGGATCTCGGTGGCAGCACGTGAGGCGATCTCGCTGTAGTGCATGTGCACGGCACCGGCGATCCGCCCCTGGGCCCACGCCTCGTCGGAGCGGACGTCGACGACGACGATGTTCTCGCCGGCCTTGAGCGCCGCGTGCACATCGCTGGGGTCTGTCTCATAGGTCAACTTGGCTGCGTAGAACTCGGCACGATCGATCATGATTCCAGCCTACGGAGACACGCGAGAACCATCCGGCGGAATCCAGTCGCTCAGCGACGGATTGCGGTCAATGCCGGAGCCGGGGGTATACGCCAGCTAGGGCGGCCGGGCGAGGTCAGCGGCAGAGGTGCCGTCGTCGGTCGTGGCGCGTTCGACGATCGACGTACTGCTACCGATCAGAGCACATCCGTGGATCAGAGCACAGCCGTGAATCAGAGCACAGCCGTCATCTGCGTGCGTGGTCCGTGCTCGAAGAGGCCCAGCGCGGATTCGACCTGGACCAGGTCTCGGAGCAGTGGGGTGTCCGGCTCGCTCACGACGAAGCCGCAGGACGTGTAGAAGGGGGCGTTCCAGGGCACGTCGATGTAGGTCCGAAGGGTGATCTCGGTATGACCCCGGTGGCGCGATTCCGTGAGCGCGGCCGTGACGAGCTCACGACCGATACCCTGGCGTCCGTAAGAGGGAAGCACCGAGAGCTGCTCGAGATGCGCGTGGCCGTCGAGCTCCAGCACGTGCACGAATCCGACAACGACCGGCGTCGTGGTGGTCCCGTCGTGGTGTTCGGCGACGAGGACGAAGCCCGGCATCGACGCGCGTTCCTGCGGGGGCGTCGGGGGAGGCCAGTCGACGGCTCCGAACCGTTCGATGAGGAGGGCATCGGCGGCCACTTCGATCTGTTCCGTTGCCGCGTCATCGTCGGGCGCGGCCGGGCGGACGACGACGTTGATGCTCATTCGGAGACAGCCGCGATCGCTTCGATCTCGACCAGCTGGTCGTCGTAGCCGAGCACCGTCACGCCCAGGAGCGTGCTGGGCACGTCGTGCGCGCCGAAAGCCGCATGGATGACATCCCAGGCCGCGACGAGGTCGGCCTGCGATGAGGAGGCCACGAGTACCCGCGTGCTGATGACGTCGGTGATGGTCGCGCCGGCGATCTCGAGCGCCCCCTGGAGGGTCTCTACGCACTTGGCCGCCTGAGCGGCGTAGTCACCGGGTGCAGCAGTCGTGCCGTCGTCGTTCAGCGGGCACGCGCCGGCGAGGAAGATCAGGCGTGAGCCGGCCGGTGCGGTCGCGGCGTAGGCGTAGGGGACTTCGGCGAGGGCGGTGCCGCGGATCAGCTGGACGACGGACGACATGGATCGATCCTCTCATTAGGGGATTAACGATGAAGGCCCCGTCCGCAGGGACGAGGCCTTCATCAGTGGGGGAGTGGCGACTACTCGCCATCCTCCGACTTCTTGCGAGGCTTCTTCACCGGCTCGGTCGCGATGACCGTGCTCGGCGTGTTCGGCGTCTCGTCGACGTGGGTCTCATCGACCGTGAGCGGGGCGTCAGGGAATCCTGCGCGCTCGTGGGCGCCCTGGATCTCTGCAGCCTCGGTCTCGTCGTTGTGAGCCGTGACGTGGTGCTGGTGAGCATCCGCCGCCTCGACCTCGGCCTGCGTGAGCGGGGCGAGACGGTCCTCGAAGAACCAACGGGAGATCGAGGAACGGAGGTTCTCGGTCCACGGGATGCGGCCCTTGTCATTGGGGCGCACCACGAGGGGCTCGTAAGTGTCGACGTCGATCAGCTTCCAGCGGTCGTACTTGTCGACCGGCTGGTGCACCTCGATGAACTCGCCACCGGGGAGGCGGACGATGCGGCCGGACTCGAAACCGTGCAGCACGATCTCGCGGTCCTTCTTCTGCAGCGCGATGCAGATGCGCTTCGTGACGAAGTAACCCAGGATCGGCCCGAGGAAGAGCAGGGCCTGCAGCGTGTGGATCACGCCCTCCATCGTGAGCATGAAGTGCGTCGCGATGAGGTCGGACGATGCCGCAGCCCAGAGGACGGCGTAGAAGATGACGCCGGCCACACCGATCGCCGTGCGCGTCGCGGCGTTGCGCGGGCGCTGTGCGATGTGGTGCTCGCGCTTGTCTCCGGTGACCCACGCCTCGATGAAGGGGTAGATCGCCACCGCCACGATGAACAGGCCGAGGACCAGAACCGGGGCGATGATGCCGAACGACCAGGTGTGGTCGAGGAAGACGATGTCCCAGTTCGACGGTGCCAGACGCAGGGCGCCGTCGGCGAAGCCGATGTACCAGTCGGGCTGGGTGCCGGCAGAGACAGGGGACGGGTCGTACGGACCGTAGTTCCAGATCGGGTTGATCTGGAAGAACGTCGCGATCAACACGATGGTGCCGAAGACGATGAACAGGTATCCGCCCATCTTGGACATGTACACCGGCATCATCGGGTAGCCCACGACGTTGTCGTTCGTGCGGCCCGGGCCGGCGAACTGCGTGTGCTTGTTGATGATCATGAGCATCAGGTGCACCACGATCAGCGCGATGACGAGCATCGGCAGCAGCAGGATGTGCAGCGTGTACAGGCGTCCGACGATGTCGGTACCCGGGAACTCGCCACCGAAGAGGAGGAACGAGGTCCAGGTGCCGATCAGGGGGAGACCCTTGATCATGCCGTCGATGATGCGGAGGCCGTTGCCCGAGAGCAGGTCGTCGGGAAGCGAGTATCCGGTGAAGCCCTCGGCCATCGCGAGGATGAAGAGGATGAAGCCGATCACCCAGTTGAGCTCACGCGGCTTGCGGAAGGCACCGGTGAAGAACACGCGGAGCATGTGCACGCCGATGCCGGCGATGAACACGAGGGCGGCCCAGTGGTGGATCTGCCGGACCAGGAGTCCACCGCGCAGATCGAAGGAGATGTGCAGCGACGACTCGAGCGCCGCGGACATCTCGATACCCCGCATCGGAGCGTAGGCGCCGGTGTAGTGGGTCTCGACCATGGACGCCTGGAAGAAGAACGTCAGGAAGGTTCCGGAGAGGAACACCACGACGAAGCTCCAGAGCGCGATCTCGCCGAGCATGAACGACCAGTGGTCGGGGAAGATCTTGCGTCCGAGCTCCTTGACGAAGCCGGAGAGGCTGGTGCGCTCATCGATGTAGTTCGACGCGGCACCGACGAAGCGACCGCCGAGGGGCGCCTTGGTGTCCTTGTCCTCTTTGGACAGCGTTGCGGTGCTCAATGGCGCTCCCAGAAGCTCGGGCCGACGGGTTCCTTGAAGTCGCTGCGTGCGACCAGGTAGCCCTCGTCATCGACGGTGATGGGCAGCTGCGGCAGCGGACGAGCCGCCGGGCCGAAGATGACCTTTGCATGGTCCGTGACGTCGAACTGCGACTGGTGGCACGGGCACAGCAGGTGGTGGGTCTGCTGCTCGTACAGAGCCACAGGGCATCCGACGTGCGTGCAGACCTTGGAGTACGCGACGATGCCGTCGTAGGACCAGTCCTTGCGGTCCTCGGCCTCGATCAGCTGCTCGGGGCGCAGGCGCATCATCAGCACGATGGCCTTGGCCTTCTCTTCGAGGTAGCCGTCGCTGTGGCTGAGGGTGGCGAGTTCCTCCGGGATCACGTGGAACGCCGAACCCAGGGTGACGTCAGCCGCGCGGATCGGGGTGCCGTCGGGATCGCGCACCAGGCGCGCACCCTCTTCCCACATGGTGTGCTTGAGCAGCACGACCGGGTCGCCCGCGGTGGGGTCTTCCGGAGTGGAGTGCGGCGCCAGGCCACGGAACAGCGTCACGCCGGGGATGATCGAGGCGACGATCGCGGCGAAAAGCGAGTTGCGGATCATCGAGCGACGGCCGAAGCCCGACTCTTCATTCGCGTCGGAGAAGGCCTTGATGGCCGCTTCGCGCGTGGAGTCCTTGCCACGGGTGGGGTGGCGGTGCTCGATGAACTCCTTGTCGGACATGAGGGCCTTGGACCAGTGGATGGCACCGATGCCGAGGGCCAGCAGCGCGAGCGCGATGCCGAGACCGATGAAGAGGTTGTTCTGCCGGATGTCGATGAGCGCGCCGCTCTCGATCGGGAACAGCATGTAGGCGGCGACCGCCCAGATGCTGCCGGCGAGCGAGAGATAGAACAGCGTGTAGACAGTGCGGACAGCGGCCTTCTCGGCGCGCGGGTCCTTATCGGTCATCCGCTCGCGGTGCGGCGGAAGCCCGGGGTTCTGCACGGGATCGCTGACTGCGACACCCAGCCCCGGAGAGGGCTGGTAGGCCCTGTCAAGAGCCTGCGAGTCGTCGTCGTGTGCCATGGTGCTCCTCGTACGTTCCTCTTCGATGATTAAGCGTCAGTTGGACTTCGCCGTGATCCACACGGTGACGGCGACGAGCGCGCCGATACCGAAGATCCACACGAACAGGCCTTCGGAGACCGGACCGAGCGAGCCCAGCGAGAAGCCACCGATCTGCACGGACTGCTGCTGGAAGAGCAGCGCCGAGATGATGTCTCGCTTGTCCTCGTCGGACAGGTTCATGTCGCCGAAGACCGGCATGTTCTGGGGGCCGGTGACCATGGCGGCATACATGTGCAGCGCGCTGGTCTCGCTGAGTCCGGGGGCGTACTTGCCCTCGGTGAGCGCTCCACCCGCGGCGGCCACGTTGTGGCACATCGCGCAGTTGACGCGGAACAGCTCGGCGCCGTTGGAGACATCGCCCTTGCCGTCGAGGATGTGGTCCGACGGGAACGTCGGGCCGGGAGCCTCGGACTGGACGAAGGACGAGATCGCGAGGATCTGGTCCTCGGTGAACTGCGGGGCCTTCTGCGGCGCCTGGGGGCCCTGCATCTGCAGAGGCATGCGGCCGGTCGAGAGCTGGAACTCGGTCGCCAGCTCACCCACGCCGTAGAGGCTGGGGCCGTTGGCGGTTCCCTGCAGGTCGAGACCGTGGCAGGTGGCGCAGTTGGCCGTGAACAGCTTCTTGCCGTCCTCGACGGTCAACTGCGAGGTCGCCGCCGACTGGGTGTCGGTCGCGGCGAACGCAGCGGTCGCGCCGGCATACACGGCGCCGGTGATCATGAGGCCTGCGCCGATGAGCGCGGCCGCCGCCAAAGGGCTGCGACGACCGCTGGAACGGCGCTTCTTCTCTCGTGCCATCTCGGGGATCAGCTCCGCTCTTATTTCAGGAAGTAGATAACGAGGAACAGCACGATCCAGACGACGTCGACGAAGTGCCAGTAGTAGGACACCACGATCGAGGAGGTCGCCTCCTTGTGCCGGAAGTTCTTGACGGCGTATGCGCGTCCGATGACGAGCAGGAACGCGACCAGTCCGCCGGTGACGTGCAGGGCGTGGAAGCCCGTCGTCAGGTAGAACGCGGAAGCGTACGAGTCAGCGCTGATGGGCATGCCCTCAGCAACGAGCTGGGCATACTCCCAGACCTGGCCGGAGACGAAGATCGCGCCGAGGGCGAAGGTGAGGAAGAACCACTCGACCATTCCCCATCCGAACAGGCGACGGCGTCCGGCGCCGTTCTTCTGTCCCTTGCCGATCTTGTAGGGCTGCAGGTCCTCTGCCGCGAACACGCCCATCTGGCACGTGAACGAGGAGAGTACGAGGATCGCAGTGTTCACTGCGGCGAACGGGACGTTCAGCAGCTCGGTCCGGGCCGCCCACAGCTCCGGAGAGGTGCTGCGGAGGGTGAAGTAGATCGCGAAGAGTCCCGCGAAGAACATCACCTCACTGCCGAGCCACACAATGGTGCCGACAGCTACCGGGTTGGGCCGCTTAACCGTTCTCGCCGCCGGGGCATACGTCGCTGAGGTCGTCACCCCTCCATTATGGCCGATCCGCGGGCGTGATTCTTGCACCAGCGACCTTCGAGTTGCCGGTCGACGACTTAGGAGACCCTAAGAAAACACTGCGAATACCCGGTGAATCCGCGGGAAACAAGGGGTGGGGGTGGGGTGCACGTGTGTTCGGAAGCATCTGCATGTTTTCTCTGCGCCGATAGGATCGCACACATGGCTGATTCCCTGACCTGGTCCGACGTGCTCACCTCTCTTCTGGAGCGTCGCGATCTCAGCGTGTGGGAGTCGACGTGGGCCATGCGGCAGATCATGCAGGGCAACGTCACGGAGGCCCAGCTGGCAGGATTCCTCGTCGCTCTTCGTGCCAAGGGGGAGACGATCGACGAGATCGTCGGCTTCCGCGACGCGATCCTCGAGGCTGCGGTCCCTCTTCCCGTCTCTCCTGATGTGCTCGACATCGTCGGGACGGGCGGCGACCGCGTCGGCACGGTGAACGTCTCGACCACGGCGGCGATCATCATCGGCGCCACCGGCGTGCCCGTCGTCAAGCACGGCAACCGTGCGGCGAGTTCGGCTTCCGGCTCCTCAGACGTGCTCGGTGCTCTCGGCCTCGAACTGTCACTCGACCCCGCCGCCGTCGCATCCATCCTCGACCGCACCGGGATCACCTTCGCGTGGGCGGGCGCGTTCCACCCCGGCTTCAAGCACGCAGGATCCGTCCGCGCGGAGCTCGGGGTTCCCACCGTCTTCAACATGCTCGGGCCGCTGTGCAACCCTGCGCGCGCCGAAGCCAACGCCGTGGGTGTCGCGCAGATCGAGCGCGTACCGCTGATCACCGGCGTCTTCCGGACCCGCGGCGCGACCGCGCTGGTGTTCCGAGGCGACGACGGACTCGACGAGCTCACCACGACCGGCCACAGCCGCATCTGGGAGGTCACCCGCGGGGACATCCACGAGCACGACCTCGACCCCCGTGACCTCGACATCCCGATCGCCGACCTGGCCGACCTGATCGGCGGATCGCCGCAGCACAACGCGGAGGTGCTGCGACGGACGCTGGCGGGGGAGACCGGGGCGGTGCGCGACATCGTGCTGCTCAATGCGGCGGCGGGCATCGTCGCGTTCGAACTCTCCCAGGACGCCATGCAGGTGCAGCGCCCGATCCTCGAACGACTGCGCGAGGGGTACGACAAGGCATCGGCGGCGGTCGACGACGGCCGTGCCCTGGCCAAGCTCGACCAGTGGATCTCCGTCAGTCGCGAGCTGGCGGCCCCGAAGGAGTGACCGTGGATCCCGTCGACGCCCTGCTGGAGATCGCCTCTCTTCTGGAGCGCGAGCGGGCCTCACGGTACCGAGCGAAGGCTTTTCGTCAGGCTGCGGCGACCCTGCAGGATCTCCCGGACGACGTCCGGGCCGATCCCACCCGCCTGAGAGCGGCGAAGGGCATCGGAGAATCCACCTTCGCGGTGATCCGTCAGGCGCAGGCCGGGCAGGTGCCGGACTACCTCGTCGAGCTGCGTGGCGACGTCGAACCTGAGCGTGTCTCGCTGCTGCACACGAAGCTGCGCGGCGACCTGCACGCTCACACCGACTGGTCCGACGGCACTACTCCCATCTCTGTCATGGCAGCGGCAGCTCGCGCGTTGGGCCATGAGTATCAGGCGATAACGGATCACTCGCCGCGTCTTCGGGTGGCCAGAGGGCTCTCGGCCGAGCGGCTTCGGGAGCAGATGCCCCTGGTGCGTGCGGAGTCCGGTGACGGTTTCACCCTGCTTGCCGGCATCGAGGTCGATATCCTCGAGGACGGCGCTCTCGACCAGGAGGACTCCCTGCTCCGCGAACTGGACGTCGTCGTGGCATCGGTGCATTCGAAGTTGCGGATGGACTCGCGTCCGATGACCGCACGCATGATCGCCGCGGTGTCGCACCCCAGGGTGAACGTGCTCGGGCACTGCACCGGGCGCCTGGTGCAGGGGGAACGAGGGACCCGCGCGCAGTCGGCATTCGACGCGGCGGCGGTCTTCGCCGCATGCGCGGACAACGGAGTGGCGGTCGAGATCAACTCGCGCCCCGAGCGTCAGGATCCGCCGGATGAACTGATCGCGATCGCGCTCGAAGCAGGGTGCCTTTTCTCCATCGACTCGGATGCGCACGCTCCCGGTCAGCTCTCGTTGCTGGATCACGGCGCGGAGCGAGCCGAGCGCGCGCGGATTCCTGCCTCCCGGATCGTGACGACCTGGGGACTCTCCCGGCTTCTCGCCTGGGCGGAATAGGTGCAGCTGCGGTTGCCCGGGGGTCAGCCGGACGCGAGGGCGGCCTTCGACACCGCTGACACCGCGCGCGTCATCGAGCCGCCGAGGTTCCACTTCTCGGCGAGAGCCGTCGCCGCATCGACCTCCGCGGGATCGAGCACCCGCAACGGGATGTCGGGCGCCGTGATGGGAAGCGACGTGGCGACCGCGACCACGGTGGGGGCCACATCGAGGTAGGCGGATGCGGCGAGCACCTTCGCCCGCACCCCGGCGCTCATGCCCTCTCCGGCCTCGGCGGCGGCGCGGATGCCCTCGAGGTCGGCGTGGGTCTGCAGCAGCGTCGCGGCGGTCTTCTCACCAATCCCGGCCACACCGGGAAGGCCGTCTGAGGCGTCGCCGCGCATGGTGGCGAAGTCGGCATACTGCGAGGGGAGCACCCCGTACTTCGCGACCACCGTCGCATCGGTCACGACCTCGAGATTGCTCATGCCGCGCGCGGTGTAGATGACCCGCACATCGCGGGAGTCGTCGACGAGCTGGAACAGATCGCGGTCTCCGGTGACGATGTCGACCGGCATCGTGGCACCGGTCGCGAGCGTGCCGATGACGTCGTCGGCCTCGTGCTCCGCCACTCCGATGATCGGGATCCCGATCGCGGCGAGCGTCTCCCGGATGAGGGGGATCTGCGCTTCGAGGGGGTCGGGGACCTCTTCGACGTCAGGTCCGACCTCGACGACCTCGACGACACGGTGCGCCTTGTAGCTGGGGATCAGATCGACGCGCCATTGCGGGCGCCAGTCGTCATCCCAGCAGGCGATGACATGGGTGGGCTCGTAGAGCGTGACGAGCTTCGCGATGATGTCGAGCAGACCGCGAGCCGCGTTGATCGGAGAGCCGTCGGGCGCCGTCACCTTGTCGGGGACGCCGTAGAAGGCGCGGAAGTAGAGGCTGGCGGTGTCGAGCAGCATGAGGCGATCGGTCACCAGCACAGTCTGGCACGGGCGTGCGACACCGGGCGGTGGTCGCGGGCCGGAGCGTGAGACGATCCGCGCGGTTGCGACACTCACGGGTATGACAGCTTCTCTTCGCACGTTCTCGTCCCTCGTCCTGGGTGGGTTCGCGCTCGCTGCGGCACTGAGCGGATGCGCGATGTCGGCGGGGACCTCCCCTGTCCCGGAATCGACGTCCGCTCCGGACACCTCCGACACGACGTACGCACCGCAGGCGGCATGGCTGGATGCGACGTCGTTCGTCGTGAAGACGTGGGGCGATGCGTGCGCTCCGCAGATCGGGGACATCGTCGCGGGGGACCAATCGCTCGAGCTCGTTCTCGTCGACGGCGCGGATGAGGTGTGCGCGGCAGTGCAGACCGCTCACGGGATGTACGTCGGGCTGCCGGCGGCGTTCGATTCCTCGCGACCTGTCGAGCTGACAGTGACGGATCCTGGGGGAGAGACCACGGAACTGACGCTTCCCGGACTCGTCTCAGGGGAGATCATCCCGGCCGATCGGATGCCCGAGCAGATACCCGCGGCGACATGGATCGACGCGCATGAACTTGCGGTCCTCACCTGGGGATCGTCGACCTGCATGCCTGCATCCGGGGCCGTCGAGGCCGTCAGCGAGAACGAGGCGATCGTTCGGCTCGAGGAGAGTGCGAACGAGGTCTGCACGATGGATCTGGTTCCGCAGATCACGTTCGTGACGGCGGAGGGCATCGACCAGGACGCGAAACTGACGCTCGACGGGTACGTCGATGCGGACGGCGCCCCGGTCGTCGTGACCGTCGCGCGCTAGCCCTTCTTCGATGTCGCTCAGCAGCCTGGGGCCGATGGGCGCTGTTCGCAGGTGAAGGCCACGAGTGCGGTGCGAGCCTCGAAGATGCGTATTTCCCGCGCGGGACCCGCGATCGCGAGTGTGCCGGCGACCGGGAACCAGCCGCCGCCGAGGTCGACCTCCGCGGCGTAGCGGACGCTGACATGCGCCTGGTACGTGCCGCGCTCGCGATAGACGTGGCTCGTCGCGGTCGGGGTGAACGGCGCCTGACCGAGCGCCGACCAGGTCTGTCCGCCGGTGCTCGATGTCGCAGAGGTGCCGTCGCCGTGCACGAACTCATAGTCGACAGGTGTGAACCGCACCGAGAGAGGGGTGCCGAGAAGGGTGCCCGAGCGCGTGTGCGCGGACGCCGCCGCGACGAAGTTCGTCGGCATCCCGGCCACACCGACGTTGTCGGGTTCGCCGACGTTCGCGACCGGATCGGGAGCGAATTGTGCGAGGTCGTCGATCGTGATCGCCGGGGCGGCGGGCTCATCCGTCGCCGGTGGCGGGGGTGACGTCGGTTCCTCGTCGACCGCGGCGCGAAAGCAGCTGCGGGAGCTGTTCCAGTCGTCGAGACACGAATCGAAGTCGAACTCGTGCACCGGGAAAGCCGGAGAGGTCGGGGTGGACGGGGACCCTCCGCCCGGGGCGTTGTTGTGTGGGCTGCCGGAAGAGGGCTGGGTCTGGGTGCCGGAGATTACAACCGTCTTCCCGTCCGTGCCTGTTAGTAGGTCACTTCCGCCATCGCTGCTGCCAGAGCTCGCCGAGGTAAACAAGGAAAGGCCCACGGACACCGCTGCTAAAGCCCGGAGCATGTAGTGCCCTCGACACTCTCGACTTCGTCGACCCGAAGGTGGTCACCATCCCATTTGAAGGTCGTCTCGATCTCGTACATGTCAGGGCGGTCGGAATTGACTACGGAGGTGCCGGTTGCGTCGAGTACCGTGACGCCGCTGACATCGACACAAATGATTGCATCGACGACCTCAAGCGCCTCCCTGGCGGCTTGTCCAACGAAACGGGTCACCACCGCGTCGCCGCTGATCGAATAACCTTCGGCGTGCATCGTCGAGAAGTTCTCTCGGTCAGCTCTTTGGACTCCGCCACTTGAAAAGGCGTACGTGCTGTCAAACGTGTCAGGGTTTGCGGGTTCCACAGCGTTCAATGCGTCCGTGTAGGCCCGGTACGTCGCCTCCGCGGCGGCGAAGGCTTCTTCTTCCGAGGCGAAGGCTGCGGTCGGCGTGGGCGTCGGAGCCGGAGTCGGCGCGCAGCCCGCGAGTGTTATGGCAACGGCGACCGTCGCGAGAGCGCCGAGGCGTCGGGAAGTGGCGAGAGGAGGAGTCGGCGAGATCACCACGTCACGGTAGCCCGGAGCGCGTCGGGCCCGGGGGAGTTATCCACAGGTCGGCGCCCGTCGGAATCCGACGCCTGCAGTATCCGAACTTCTGATAG
The DNA here is from genome assembly GCF_002377845.1 of Microbacterium sp. UBA3486. Classification (NCBI taxonomy): domain Bacteria; kingdom Bacillati; phylum Actinomycetota; class Actinomycetes; order Micrococcales; family Microbacteriaceae; genus Microbacterium; species Microbacterium sp. UBA3486. The sequence continues at coordinate 33,595 of NZ_DFQP01000107.1, read as the reverse complement.
CCTTAACCGTCACTCGTGGCGTGCATGCGCGTGCCCTCGTGACGAGAAAACCAAAATCCAACTGCTGTGAAGCATGCAGTCGGCCGTGCGCGGTCGTTGCCTCCCAGCCCGAGTCTCCATTCAACAAGGACAACCCACTACATGACTACCGCAACGACCGCCCCGGCCACCAAGCAGGTCGCCATCAACGACATCGGATCTGCTGAGGACTTCCTGGCCGCGGTCGAGAAGACCCTGAAGTTCTTCAACGACGGCGACATCATCGAAGGCACGATCGTCAAGATCGACCGCGATGAGGTCCTCCTCGATGTCGGCTACAAGACCGAGGGTGTCATCCCCTCGCGCGAGCTCTCGATCAAGCACGACGTCGACCCCAACGAGGTCGTCGCTGTCGGCGATCTGGTCGAGGCCCTCGTTCTCCAGAAGGAGGACAAGGAAGGCCGTCTGATCCTCTCCAAGAAGCGCGCACAGTACGAGCGTGCCTGGGGAGACGTCGAGAAGATCAAGGAGAACGACGGCGTCGTCACCGGTACGGTCATCGAGGTCGTCAAGGGTGGACTCATCGTCGACATCGGCCTCCGTGGCTTCCTGCCGGCTTCGCTCATCGAGCTGCGCCGCGTCCGCGACCTCACGCCGTACCTCGGCCAGGAGATCGAGGCCAAGATCCTCGAGCTCGACAAGAACCGCAACAACGTCGTCCTGAGCCGCCGTGCGCTGCTCGAGCAGACGCAGTCGGAGTCGCGCACCACGTTCCTGAACAACCTGCACAAGGGTCAGGTCCGCAAGGGTGTCGTCTCGTCGATCGTCAACTTCGGTGCGTTCGTCGACCTGGGCGGCGTGGACGGCCTCGTGCACGTCTCCGAGCTGTCCTGGAAGCACATCGAGCACGCCTCCGAGGTCGTCGAGGTGGGCCAGGAGGTCACCGTCGAGATCCTCGAGGTCGACCTCGACCGCGAGCGCGTCTCCCTGTCGCTGAAGGCGACGCAGGAGGACCCGTGGCAGGTCTTCGCCCGTACCCACGCGATCGGACAGGTCACGCCGGGTAAGGTCACCAAGCTCGTCCCGTTCGGTGCGTTCGTCCGCGTCGCAGACGGCATCGAGGGCCTCGTCCACATCTCCGAGCTCTCCAGCAAGCACGTCGAGCTGGCTGAGCAGGTCGTGTCGGTCGGCGAAGAGGTCTTCGTCAAGGTCATCGACATCGACCTCGAGCGTCGTCGCATCTCGCTGTCGCTGAAGCAGGCCAACGAGTCGGTCGACCCCAACGGCACCGAGTTCGACCCGGCCCTGTACGGCATGCTCGCCGAGTACGACGAGAACGGCGAGTACAAGTACCCGGAGGGCTTCGACGCCGAGACCGGTGCGTGGAAGGAAGGCTTCGACGCCCAGCGCGAGGCATGGGAGCAGGAGTACGCTGCAGCCCAGGCTCGCTGGGAGGCGCACAAGGCTCAGGTCGTCAAGGCGGCCGAGGCCGAGGCTGCGGCCGGAGACGACTTCGGCGGTCAGACCTTCACCAGCGAGGCTGCCGGCGCCGGCACCCTCGCGGACGACGAGGCTCTCGCCGCTCTGCGCGAGAAGCTCTCGGGCGGCAACGCTTAAGCAGCATTCGGGAACGGGTCGTCACCTCGCCTTCGGGCGGGTGTGGCGGCCCGTTTCGCATATCCACACCACGGAATCCCGCTCGTGACGCAACATTACGACGGCATTCGTGACAACCGATCCGCTCGGCCAGCATGGGCGTATGACCACCCTGCTGCCCGCACCGCGCACCACCGTCGCTCCGACGACGGTGGGTACGGCACAGGCCGTTCGGCTCGAAGGCATCGAACGATCGTTTCCTCTGCCGCACGGCCACCGCGACGTGCTGCGGGGCGTCGACGTCGACATAGCCGCCGGTGAGATCGTGGCCGTCGTCGGGCCCTCCGGCTGCGGCAAGTCGACCCTGCTGCGCCTCGTCGGAGGTCTGGACGCGCCGACACGAGGCGGCATCCGACTCGACGACACGCCCGTCGCCGACGTGGACGAGCGCACGGCCGTGGCGTTCCAGGAGCCGAGGCTGCTCCCGTGGCGCACGATCGCACAGAACGTCGAACTCGGCCTCCCGCGGGGCACCGCACGCCGCCTCGGCCGCGAACGCGTCCGTGAGCTGCTGCAGCTGGTCGGCCTCGATCATGCGGCGGATCAGCGTCCGCGCGAGGTGTCCGGCGGCATGGCCCAGCGCGCATCCCTCGCCAGGGCTCTCGCCCGGAACCCCGGCGTGCTCCTGCTCGACGAGCCTTTCGGAGCGCTCGACGCGCTCACGCGCCTGCGCATGCACGATCTGCTGCTGAAGATCCACTCCGCGGAGCCCACCACGATCCTCCTCGTCACGCACGATGTGGAAGAAGCCCTCTACCTGGCCGACCGTGTCCTCCTGCTGCGCACGCTGGGCGCGATCGACGGCGACGAGTCCTCCATCGCCCGCACGATCACCGTTCCGGGCACCCGCCCCAGAGACCGCGCCGATCGCGGTCTCGCCGACCTGCGCGCCGACCTTCTCGAGGGCCTCGGCGTCGACACCCACCACCGCACCGCCGAGGAGACCCGATGAGCATCACCACCCGCCGAATCGTCCCCGCGATCGCGATCGCCGGGACGATGATGCTCGTCGCGACCGGTTGCGTCGCGGGAGAGAACGCCGCGGCCACCGACACGAAGCCCACCTCCGGGACCACCGAGTGGTCGTCCGACACGCTGTCGATCGACTTCGCGACGTACAACCCGCTGAGCCTCGTGATCCGTGACCAGGGCATCCTCGAAGACATCCTCGGCGATGAGGTCGCCGTCGAGTGGGTGCAGTCCGCCGGCTCCAACAAGGCCAACGAACTGCTGCGCTCCGGCTCGGTCGACGTCGGATCGACCGCGGGATCCGCGGCGCTCCTTGCCCGTGCCAACGGCTCGCCCATCCAGGTCATCGACATCTTCTCGCAGCCGGAGTGGGCGGCCATCGTCGTCGGACCGGACAGCGACATCACGTCGATCGAAGATCTGAAGGGCGCCTCCGTGGCTGCCACCAAGGGCACCGATCCCTACTTCTTCCTGCTGCAGGCGCTCGAAGAGGGCGGCCTGTCGCTCTCGGACGTCGAAGTGCAGAACCTGCAGCACGCCGACGGCCGGGCGGCTCTCGACGGCGGTTCGGTCGACGCGTGGTCGGGTCTCGATCCGATCATGGCCGCGGCCGAGGCAGAGTCGGGCGACAAGCTCGTCTACCGCAACGTCGACTTCAACACGTACGGCTTCCTCAACGCCACCGAGGACTTCATCACGAACCACCCCGACCTCGCCCAGGCGGTCGTCGACGCCTACGAGCAGGCACGCGAGTGGGCGCTGGAGAACCCCGACAAGACTGCGGCGCTCCTGGCCGAGGTCGCCGGCATCGACCTCGGCGTCGCCACCACCGTGATCGAGGAGCGCTCGAACCTCGACGTGAGCGGCGTCCCCGGCGACGACCAGATCGCCGTGCTCGAGAAGATCGCCCCCGTGCTCGTGGAGTCCGGCGACGTGCAGGGCGGCAAGGACTCCGTCGACAAGGCGCTCTCCTCGATCGTGAACGCGACCTTCGCCGAGAAGGCGGTCGACGGCGAGTGAGTGAACTCGACCAGCGCGTGATCGTGCCTGCCGACTCGCGGGACGCGCTCGACTTCGCGAAGGGCGACCTCAGGCGGCCCGATGCCGCTGCCCGGCGCACCTGGGACCGTCCGGTCGTTCGCATCGTCGCCGGCCTCCTCCTCCCGGCGATCATCCTGATCGTCTGGCAGGTCGTCACGACGAACGGGCTCATCCCGCCCTACCGCCTGCCCACGCCCGCCTCGGTCTTCCAGGCCGGTGTCGAGCTCGCGGAGAGCGGCCAGCTCTGGACCCACATCGCCATCTCCGTGCAGCGCGTGCTGCTCGGATTCGCGATCGGCTCCCTGATCGGTCTCGCCGCGGCGGGAGTGGTGGGGCTGTCCCGGCTCGGCGACGTGCTGCTGAGCCCGACGCTCGCCGCCATCCGCGCCGTGCCGTCGCTGGCCTGGGTGCCGCTGCTGATCCTCTGGATGCAGATCGGGGAGGAGTCCAAGGTCACGCTCATCGCGATCGGGGCGTTCTTCCCCGTCTACACCACGGTCGCCTCCGCACTCCGGCATGTCGACCCGCAGCTCGTCGAGGCCGGACGCTCGTTCAGCCTGCACGGATGGTCGTTGTTCCGCATCGTGCAGCTGCCCGCGGTCGTGCCGTCCGTCGTCTCCGGCCTCCGTCTCGCGCTGGCCCAGGCGTGGTTGTTCCTGGTCGCTGCTGAGCTCATCGCTTCGTCCATGGGGCTCGGCTTCCTGCTCACGGATTCTCAGAACAGCGGTCGAGTGGACCGCATCCTCCTCTCGATCGTGCTGTTGGCTCTGCTCGGCACCATCACCAACGGCGTTCTCGTGCTGGTGGAGAAGTACCTGCTCCGTCGGTGGGTGTGAGCATGGCCGAGGTGCGATTGCAGGAGGCTCGTGTCTACGAGCCGTCGGACCACTTCCCACACGCGAACGTGACGGCGGAGGCGTACGCGCGCGCCGCGGCGGACCCCATCGCCTTCTGGGAGGATGCGGCTCGACGGCTCGACTGGGCGGAGCCCTGGCACACACCCCATGAGTGGGAGCCGCCGAGCGGAGATGCGGTGCCTGCGGCGCGCTGGTTCACCGGAGGCACGCTCAACGTGGCCGTCAACTGCGTCGACCGGCACGTGGAGTCCGGCCGAGGCGACAAGATCGCCCTGCACTTCGAGGGGGAGCCGGGCGACCGTGTCGCGGTGACGTACTCCGACCTGCGGCAGCGCGTGTGCCGCGCCGCCAACGCCCTCGTGGCGCTCGGCGTCGAGGCGGGCGACCGTGTCGTGATCTACCTTCCCGTGCTCGTCGAGACGATCGTGATCACGCTGGCCTGCGCGCGGATCGGCGCCGTGCACTCGCTGGTCTTCGGGGGCTTCTCCGCCGAAGCCGTGCGCTTCCGCCTCGAAGACACCGGTGCGAAGCTGCTGGTCACGAGCGACGGGCAGTACCGACGCGGCGCTGCCACCGAGATCAAGTCCACGGCCGATGTCGCCGCCTCCGGTCTTCCCGCCCTCGAGCACGTGCTGGTGCTCCGGCGCACCGGACAGGACGTGCCGTGGACAGGAGGGCGCGATGTCTGGTGGCATGACATCGTCGATACTGCGTCGCCCGTGCACGACGCGCAGCCGTTCGATGCCGAGCATCCGCTCTTCATCATCTACACCTCCGGCACCACCGGGAAGCCGAAGGGCCTCGTTCACACGTCGGGCGGCTATCTCACGCAGGCGAGCTGGGCGCACTGGGCGCACTTCGATGCGAAGCCCGACGACGTGCACTGGTGCACCGCAGACCTCGCCTGGGTCACCGCGCACACCTACGAGATCTACGGACCGCTCTCGAACGGTCTCACCCAGGTCATCTACGAGGGGACCCCGGATTCTCCGCACCGGGAGCGCCATCTCGAGATCATCGAGCGATACGGGGTGACCGTCTACTACACGGCACCCACACTGATCCGCACCTTCATGACCTGGGTCGGCCCCGACCTCCCCGTCGGCCACGACCTCTCGACCCTTCGCCTGCTCGGCACGGTCGGCGAGGCGATCAACCCCGAAGCCTGGGTGTGGTTCCGCCGCAACTTCGGCCGTGACGAGCTTCCGGTGATCGATACGTGGTGGCAGTCCGAGACGGGCGCCGCGATGATCGCGCCGCTGCCCGGGGTCACACGACTCAAGCCGGGCTCGGCGTCGGTGCCCCTGCCGGGGATCGACGTCGCGGTGGTCGACGAGGACGGACGCGAGGTCGAACCCGGCCGCTCCGGAACGCTCGTGGTCCGCCGCCCGTGGCCCGGGATGGCTCGCACGGTGTGGGGTGACCCGAAGCGCTACCGCGACGCCTACTGGTCGGCGTATGCCGGTCACGGCGAGTTCGGTGGCTTCTACGTCGCCGGAGACGGTGCGACGCGAGACGCCGACGGGTACATCTGGATCCTCGGCCGACTCGACGACGTCGTCAACGTCTCCGGACACCGGCTCTCCACCATCGAGATCGAATCGGCTCTCGTCGCGCATGCCACCGTCGGTGAAGCCGGCTCCGCCGGTGTGTCCGACCCGATCACCGGGCAGGCCGTCGTCGCGTTCGTGACGCCGTCGGGCCGCGCAGAAGTGACGCCGGCCGACCTGCGTGCGCAGGTCGCGCAGTCGATCGGCCCTGTCGCCAAGCCGAAGCACATCGTGGTGGTACCGGACCTCCCCAAGACACGCTCGGGCAAGATCATGCGGCGACTCCTGGCGCAGCTGTGGGAGGCCGAGCAGGACCGCCGAGCAGGTCGCGATGCCCAGCCGCTCGGAGACACGACCTCGCTGCAGAACCCCTGGGCCGTCGACGACATCGCCGACGTGCTCGGTAGCGCTGAACTCTCGACACCGCTGAACTCTCGACACCGCTGAACTGAGGACATCATGACGGAAGAACATCGCTTCGGGTTCCGCACTCGGGCCCTGCACGCCGGCGGAACCCCTGACGCCTCGACCGGCGCGCGGGCCGTGCCGATCTATCAGACGACATCGTTCGTGTTCGACGACGCGGCGGATGCCGGCAACCTCTTCGCGCTGCAGAAGTACGGCAACATCTACTCCCGGATAGGCAACCCCACGGTCGCGGCCCTCGAGGAGCGTCTGGCGTCACTCGAAGGCGGGATCGGCGCCGTCGCCACCGCATCCGGGATGAGCGCGGAGTTCATCACGTTCGCAGCCCTCGTCGGCGTGGGTGACCACGTCGTCGCCGCTGCGCAGTTGTACGGCGGCACCGTGACTCAGCTGGACGTGACGCTGCGCCGCTTCGGTGTGGAGACCACATTCGTCGCCTCGACCGATCCTGCCGACTTCGCCGCCGCTATCCGTCCGGAGACGAAGGTCGTCTACGTCGAGATGATCGGCAACCCCTCGGGAGAGATCGCCGACGTCGAAGGACTGGCGGCCGTCGCCCATGCGGCCGGTGTGCCGCTCGTGGTCGATGCGACGCTGGCGACCCCGTACCTCGCGCGTCCCCTCGAGCACGGCGCCGACATCGTCATCCACTCCGTGACGAAGTTCCTCGGCGGACACGGCACCACGCTCGGCGGCGTCGTCATCGAGAAGGGCACGTTCGACTGGGGCAACGGCAAGTTCCCGCAGATGACCGAACCCGTCGACTCGTACGGCGGCATCAAGTGGTGGGACAACTTCGGGGAGTACGGCTTCCTCACCAAGCTCCGATCCGAACAGCTGCGCGACATCGGCCCCGCGCTCAGTCCGCAGTCGGCGTTCAATCTGCTCCAGGGCATCGAGACCCTTCCGCAGCGCATCGACGCGCATCTCGCGAACGCCCGGGTCGTCGCGGACTGGCTCGCCTCCGACCCGCGGGTCGCCTACGTGACCTGGGCAGGGCTCGAAGGACACCCGCATCATGAGCGTGCGGCCAAGTACCTGCCCCTCGGGCCCGGTTCGGTGTTCGCCTTCGGGGTCGCGGCCGAAGACGGGAGGGCGGCGGGGGAGACGCTGATCGAGAACCTGCAGCTGGCCTCCCACCTCGCGAACATCGGAGATGCCCGCACCCTGGTCATCCACCCGGCGTCGACGACACATCGCCAACTCACCGAGGAGCAGCTCGTCGCCGCAGGCGTGCGTGCAGATCTGATCCGCATATCGGTCGGGCTGGAAGACGCCGACGACATCATCTGGGACCTCGACCAGGCACTCACCACGGCGACAGGAACGAACCGATGAACGCGACGACCTCGGGCGATGCGTGCGCGCTGCCCACCGTGACGGATTCTGTGGCCTGCGCGCTGCCCGGCGCGACGGCGACCATCCCCGGGCGCACCTGGATCGGGCCGAGCCAGCAAGAGCGCTTCGGTCTGCTGCGACGCGCGACATCCATCGCGATCGTCGGCGCCTCGAACAATCCTGCGCGTGCGTCGTACTTCGTGGCGACATACCTGCTCTCCAGCACGGCCTATGACGTCTACCTCGTGAACCCCCGAGAGACCCGGATCCTGGGGCAGCCCGTTTACGCGACGCTGAGCGACCTCCCCGTGGTACCCGACATCGTGGACGTGTTCCGTCGGCATGATGACCTTCCCGGCATCGCTCAGGAGGCGATCGAGGTGGGTGCGCAGACGCTGTGGCTGCAGCTGGGGTCCTGGAACGAGGACGCGGCGGCCATCGCGGAACGTGCAGGTCTCTCGGTGGTCATGGACCGGTGCATCAAGATCGAGCACGCGCGGTTCCACGGCGGCCTGCATCTGGCGGGCTTCGACACGGGCGTGATCAGCTCGCGCCGTCAGCTGCTCGCGAGGTGAGGAGCGGCCGCAGCGAACCCTAGACTGGCGGCATGCCCCTCATCGCGCTCACCGGCGGCATCGCCTCCGGGAAGTCGACCATCGCCCGGCGTCTGGCGGAGCACGGCGCCATCGTCGTCGATGCCGATCAGATCGTGCGCGACGTGCAGTCGCCCGGGTCGCCGGTGCTCGTGCGGATCGCCGAGACCTTCGGTGCCGATGTCATCGCGACCGACGGCTCTCTCGACAGGGCGACGCTCGGCGCGAAGGTCTTCGGCGACGCCGACCTCCTCGCGCAGCTGAACGCGATCGTGCATCCGGCGGTGCGCGAAGAGTCGCAGCGCCGCTTCGACGCGGCCTTCGCCGACGATGCCGACGCGGTCGTCGTCTACGACGTGCCCCTTCTCGTCGAAGCACGGGTGGACGACCCCTGGGACCTCATCGTGGTCGCGCACGCCCCGGCCGCTGTGCGTCGGCAGCGACTCGTCGAGCTGCGCGGGATGGACGAGCGCGCGGCGCAGGACCGGATAGACGCCCAGGTCTCCGACGAAAGACGTCTCGCGATCGCCGATGTGGTGATCGACACGTCCGACTCTCTCGAGCGCACACGCGCGCAGACGGATTCCCTCTGGGAGCGGATCAGCGCACGGTGACCTTCTCCGGTCACGCCCCGGGCTCCCGCGAGTATCGGCGTCTCATCGTCGGTCTGTTCTTCGCGGGGATCGCGACGTTCGCACAGCTCTACTCGGCCCAGGCCGTGCTGCCGCAGATCTCCTCCGATCTCGCGGTCGCCCCGGCGACGGCAGCCCTGAGCGTGTCTGCCGCGACGCTCGGCCTCGCGCTCGCGGTCATCCCCTGGTCGGTGGTCGCTGATCGCATCGGTCGTGTGCCCGCCATGGCCACGGGCGTGCTCACAGCCACGGTGTTCGGTCTCACCGCCCCGCTGAGCGGCGAGATCGGGATGCTTCTCGTCCTGCGTTTCGCGGAAGGGGTGGCGCTGGGAGCTGTGCCGGCTGTGGCCCTCGCCTATCTCAGCGAGGAGGTGGAGGCCCGCCACGCCGCCGCTGCGGCGGGAAGCTACATCGCCGGGACCACGGTCGGTGGTCTGCTCGGCCGCATCGCGTCGGGGATCGTCGGGGAGGTCGGCGGATGGCGCGCCGGCATCCTGTCGGTCGCCGTGATGTGCGCGGTCGCCGCCGCGCTGTTCCTCTGGCTCACTCCGCGCGCCAGGGGGTTCGTCCCCGGTCGTCTGCGCGCCGATCGCGGGCCCGGCATCCTGGAGAAGCTGCGTGCGCCGTTGCGCTCGCCCTTGCAGTGGGCGCTGTACGCGCAGGGATTCCTGCTGATGGGGGCTTTCGTGGCGGTCTACAACTACCTCGGCTTCCATCTGTCGGCCGAACCGTTCGTGCTGCCCGCCTGGGTGGTCACGCTGCTCTTCCTCGCCTACCTGGCCGGCACGGTCTCGTCTCCCTGGGCCGGGGCGCTCGCCTCGCGGGTCGGGCGCTTCCCCGTGCTGCTCGCCTCGATCGCTGTGATGGCCGCGGGCGCCGGCCTGCTGCTCGTGCCGGTGGCGACGATCGTGCTGGGCGGTCTCGTGCTCTTCACGGCCGGGTTCTTCGGAGCCCATGCCGTCGCCTCCGGATGGACGCCGGTCGCGGCAGGCCCCGCCAGTCGGGCCCAGGCGTCGTCGCTGTACTACTTCGCCTACTACGCCGGGTCGAGCCTGTTCGGGTGGATGCTCGGCCTCGTGTTCGGCGCCGCGAACTGGGGCTGGTTCGTCGCCGTCATCGTCGCGATGTGCGGCGTGGCTGCTCTCGCGGCCGTCTCGGCTCTGCGCGGCGCACCCACAGGGCAGTCGTCTTCCTGAAAGGAACTCCTCATGCAACAGCAGTATCTCAACGCCTACGATGCTCAGCTCCGCACGACGCCCGAGGTCTCGGCCGCGTCGAGCACAGTCGAGCATGGGCCGCTCCTGCTGGCGACGTTCCCGGACGGGCGCGGCTTCATCACGTACGCCGAGCTCGGCGACCTGGACGCCGATGGTGTCGCCTTGCTGGTCGACGCGGCGATCGATCACTTCGGCGCTCTGCCCGAGGTCACGTCCGTCGAGTGGAAGACACGAGCTCACGATCGCGCTCCCGGCCTGCACGATGCCCTCGTAGCCCGCGGGTTCGTGCCGGAGGATCCGGAGTCGATCATGATCGGGGAGGCTCGGCTGCTCGCGCAGCACGTCGACATCCCCCCGCAGGTGACGATCAGGCGGAGCCGCTCCGATGACGAGGTGCTCGCGGCGGGCGAGGTGCAGGGGCTCGTGTTCGACGATCCGGACTGGCGTGCGAGGGCGGAGTCCCTCATCGCTCGTCTGCACGAGAAAGCCTCGACTGAGCTGTGGGTCGCCCTCGTCGACGACATGGTTGTCAGCGCGGGGCGTCTCGAACCGGTCGCCGACACGGAGTTCGCGGGGCTCTGGGGCGGCGCGACCCTCCCGGAGTGGAGGGGGAGGGGGATCTACCGTGCGCTCACGGCCGAGCGGGCGCGGTCGGCCCTTGCCCGCGGCATCCGGTATCTCCAGTCGGACTCCACGGAGTTCTCCCGACCGATCCTGGAGCGGTCGGGGTTCCTGAAGGTGTCGACGACGACGCCTTATGTGTGGACCAGGTCATCGCTCTGACCGGGGCGGATTCTTCTCGACGGCCTCGATGTCGGAGGGGCGGCATACGCTGGAGGTATGCAACCCACGCGCAGTGTCCGTCCTTTCGAGGTCATCAGCGAGTATGAGCCCGCGGGCGACCAGCCGAAGGCCATCGCCGACCTGGCGGCGCGCATCAACGCGGGAGAGACCGACGTCGTGCTGCTCGGTGCGACCGGTACCGGAAAGTCCGCGACGACGGCGTGGTTGGTCGAGCAGGTGCAGCGCCCGACGCTCGTTCTCGCACACAACAAGACGCTCGCCGCACAGCTCGCGAACGAGTTCCGCGAGCTCATGCCGAACAACGCCGTCGAGTACTTCGTGTCGTACTACGACTACTACCAGCCCGAGGCCTACGTGCCCCAGACCGACACCTTCATCGAGAAGGATTCCTCGATCAACTCCGAGGTCGAGCGACTGCGCCACTCCACGACGAACTCGCTGCTGAGTCGCCGCGACGTCGTCGTCGTCTCGACCGTGTCCTGCATCTACGGACTCGGGGCTCCCGAAGAGTACCTGCGCGCCATGGTCGCCCTTCAGGTGGGGGAGCGCTACGACCGTGACGCCCTCATCCGCCAGTTCATCGCGATGCAGTACAACCGCAATGACGTCGACTTCTCGCGAGGCAACTTCCGGGTGCGCGGCGACACCATCGAGATCATCCCGGTCTACGAAGAGCATGCGATCCGCATCGAGCTGTTCGGCGACGAGATCGAGGCTCTGTATTCGCTCCACCCGCTCACGGGAGAGGTCATCGAGAAGCTCGACGCCGTGCCGATCTTCCCCGCCTCGCACTACGTGGCCGGCACCGATGTCATCCAGCGTTCGATCGGCACCATCGAGACCGAGCTGGAAGAGCGCCTGGCCGAGTTCGAGCGGCAGGGCAAGCTCCTCGAGGCGCAGCGTCTGCGCATGCGCACCACTTTCGACCTCGAGATGCTGCAGCAGTTGGGCTTCTGCTCCGGCATCGAGAACTACTCGCGCCATATGGATGGACGCGCGCCCGGCGAGCCGCCGCACACCCTGCTCGACTTCTTCCCCGACGACTTCCTGCTGGTGATCGACGAGTCGCACGTGACCGTCCCACAGATCGGTGCGATGTACGAGGGTGATGCATCGCGCAAGCGCACACTCGTCGACCACGGGTTCCGCCTGCCGAGCGCCATGGACAACCGCCCGCTGCGCTGGGACGAGTTCAAGAACCGCATCGGTCAGACCGTCTACCTGTCCGCAACTCCCGGCAAGTACGAGATGGGCATCGCCGACGGCATCGTCGAGCAGATCATCCGCCCGACCGGTCTCGTCGACCCGGAGATCGTGGTGAAGCCGTCGAAGGGGCAGATCGACGACCTGCTCGAGGAGATCAGGGTGCGGGTCGAGCGCGACGAGCGCGTCCTCGTCACGACTCTCACCAAGAAGATGGCGGAGGAGCTCACCGACTTCCTCGGTGAGCACGGGGTGCGGGTGCGCTATCTGCATTCCGACGTCGACACCCTGCGCCGCGTCGAGCTGCTCAGTGAGCTGCGCGCCGGCGTGTACGACGTCCTCGTCGGCATCAACCTCCTGCGTGAGGGACTCGACCTTCCCGAGGTCTCCCTCGTCGCGATCCTCGACGCCGACAAGGAGGGGTTCCTGCGTTCGGGGACCTCGCTGATTCAGACCATCGGTCGTGCGGCCCGAAACGTGTCCGGCGAGGTGCACATGTACGCCGACAAGATGACCGACTCGATGACGAAGGCGATCGAGGAGACCGACCGGCGTCGCGAGAAGCAGGTCGCGTACAACAAAGAGCACGGCATCGACCCGCAGCCGCTCCGCAAGCGCATCGCCGACATCACTGAGGTGCTGGCGCGTGAGGGTGCCGACACGGCAGAGATGTTGTCCGGTCGCGGTCGCGCCACCGGCAAGGGCAAGTCGCCCACGCCGAACCTGCGCCGCACGGGCATCGCGGCCGAGGGGGCGCAGCAGCTCGAAGCCACGATCCAGGATCTGTCCGATCAGATGCTCGCGGCAGCGGCCGAGTTGAAGTTCGAGCTCGCCGGGCGCCTGCGGGACGAAGTGCAGGACCTCAAGAAGGAGCTCCGTGCCATGGAGCGCGCCGGGCACGCGTAGGAGGCGGGCTGATGGACGCTGCGGGGAACGAACTCGCCGATCGGGTGCGTGCGTTGCTGGGCGTGGACACCGAGATCGAAGAGCGTCGGATGTTCGGTACCAGGGCGTTCCTCGACGACGGCCGCATCCTCGTCGGCGCGCGTCCGGGTGGCGTCCTTCTGGTGCGCGTCGATGACGAGAACGGTGCCGCGCTGCTCACGGAGCCCGGAGCAGCGCGGGCCGTCATGGGTGCGCGCACGATGAGCTCCGGCTGGCTCGACGTGGCGGCCGGGGCCATCGAGGACGACACCGCGCTCATGTTCTGGCTCGACGTCGCTCGGGAGTCGACGGGTTCGGCGAACGAGGCTCCAGAGGAGAACTGACGCGACGGGCGGGACCGTCGCCAAGGTCGAGGCCGCTACGGGCAGTGCACCAGGGTCTTCGGCCCGGTGCGGTCGATCTCGTGCTCCGTCATCGGTGCGCCGCAGAGAGGGCAAGCGCGCTCGGCGCGCTCTGCGGCGCTCGGGGGCGGAGTCTTCTCGTAGGGACCGACGGATGCGGGTCCCGCGAACCGGATGAGGTTCGTGTTCACCCAGGAATACAGCCCTCCGGCGTCGCGGATGCGAGTACGGAGGGGCGGGCGATCGGATTCCTGTGCCATGTTCATTAGTGTACTAACTATTAGTGCAGATGTATAGTCTCCCTTGTGACAGCATCCGATGACCTGCTCCGGCTCGAGAACCAGCTCTGCTTCGCCCTGGTGACCGCGGCGCGCAATGTCGTCGCCCTGTACCGTCCCATCCTCGAGCCGCTGGGCCTGACTCATCCCCAATACCTCGTCATGCTGGCACTGTGGGAGCGGTCGCCGCGGACTCTCAACGACCTGGCGATCGATCTCGCCATGGAGCCGGCGACGGCTTCGCCGCTCGTGAAGAGGCTGGAGACGGAGGGGCTGGTCGTGCGTCAGCGCAGCAGCGAGGACGAGCGGCGCCTGGAGATCACGCTCACGCCGGCGGGAACGGCGTTGCGTGACCGGGCGGTCGACGTTCCGCACCAGGTCATGGCGGCGGTCGGCATGGGCGTCGACGAGATCGCGGCGCTTCGGGACGGTCTCGGACCTTTCGCGGGGCGTCGTCCTGACCTCGGCTGACGCGTCGTGCGCCCACGGCTCGCGGGAATCGACGACCACGAGGTGGGGGAGCAGCCCCCTAGGGTGGAGGCATGTCGCGCCCCGAGCCCTCGATCCCGGTGCGGGAGCGTGCCGGGACAGACCGGCCGCGGGGGCTTCTGCTCCCGCTGATCGCGATAGCCGGCTTCTTCGCGACGATCATGTTCGCTGCCTCGGCACAGGGCCTTCCGCAGTTCGGAGGATGGTTCACCGCTACCGAGGAACGGGCAGGTGACGACGTCCTGCCGACGGCGCCGACGGAGACCGCGCCACCGCCGTTGGATCCCCCTGAGGATTCGCCGTTGCTCGCGATCATCGGCTACGTCCTCGCGGCGGTCGTCGTCGCCGTCGTGCTCGCGATGGTGTACCTCGGTCTTCGACTCCTGATCCGCTACCTGGTGGGTCTCTGGCGTGACCGTCCGCTCGCGCGTCGCGAGGCGGCGCGGGTCGATGCCCGGGTCGTCATCGCACCCGTGGCCCACGTCGAACCGGACGAGGCGACGATCCAGCGTGGAATCGCGGAGGCGCTGAGGACGATCGACGGTCGGCCTCTGCCCGGCGACAGCATCGTGGCGGCGTGGGTGGGCCTGGAGGAATCGGCGGCGGATGCCGGCGCCGGCCGCGGTGTCAACGAGACCCCGTCGGAGTTCACCGTTCGCATCATCGGCCGACGTGCGGGGATCGCCGACGATGTCGTCGCCCTGCTGGGCCTCTACGAACAGGTGCGCTTCGGCGGGCACGACGCCGACGAGCGCGATCGGGCCCGAGCCGCCGAGTGCCTCCGCGGCATCCAGAAGGGCTGGCGATGAAGAGACGGATCCTGGTCCTGGGCGTCGGTGCCGCCGTCGCTGTGATCGTCCTGCTCCTGCTCGGCCAGGTGGGCTTTCCGGTTCCGTTCGTCTTCGCCTGGATGATCCTCGCCATCGCGGTGGTGTGCGCCTGCCGACAGGAGTTCATCGAGGTCGGGCCTGTCTGGCCCCCCGAGAAGCCGAGCCGCAAGACGCGCGGCTCGGAGGTATCCCGCATGGCCTGGGCGATCAACACGCGCACGGGAGTCGCCGGGCACGTCGTCGTGCGCCGGGTGCAGAGCGTGTTGAGAAGACGACTCGCCCTGCGTGGACTCGACCTCGACGATCCCACGCATCACGCGCGCATCGACGCGCTGCTCGGCGGGGGAGTGCGCGACGCCCTGCACGGTCGTGAAGTGCGGAGCACCGACATCGAGATCGTGCTCGACGCGATCGAACGAATCCCGAATGACACGGAGGAGACCGGATGAGCAGCCAGGAGACCACGCAGATCGCCGCCACAGGGCGTCGAGTGCTCGACAGTGTACGCGGCGCCGTCGTCGGGATGGACGAGCCCCTCACGATCGCCCTCGCTGCGATCCTCGCGGGTGGCCACGTGCTCTTCGAAGACGTTCCGGGGTTGGGGAAGACTCTCGCGGCGAGGAGCCTGGCGTCCGCGCTCGGCCTCGGTTTCCGTCGCCTGCAGTGCACGCCGGACATGCTCCCGGGCGACGTCACCGGCTCCTACGTGTATGCACCGGCCTCCGGTGAGTTCGTGTTCCGACCCGGCCCCATCTTCACCGGCCTGCTCCTGGCCGATGAGGTGAACCGCACCACTCCCAAGACCCAGTCGGCGATGTTGGAGGCGATGGCCGAGCATCAGGTCACGGTCGAGGGCAACAGCTTCGCCCTACCGCGTCCGTTCCACGTGATCGCGACCTCGAATCCGATCGAGTACGAGGGCACGTACGCGCTTCCCGAGGCGCAGCTCGACCGGTTCATGGTGCGGCTCGCCGTCGGCTACCCCGGGCCGGACGATGAGACGCGCATCATCCTCGACCGCGTACGCCGACAGAGCCCCGATGCGTCTGTCGATCCGGTCATCGACGAACGGGGGCTCCTCGCGATCCAGGAAGCCGTCGAGAGGATCCACGTCGATGCCGATGTCGTCCGGTACTGCGTGGAGCTCACGAGGTCGACGCGGGATGCGACGCATGTCGCGGTCGGCGCCTCGCCGCGCGGATCGCAGGCTCTCGTCCTGCTCGGCCGCGCACTCGCGGCCCTGGACGGTCGCGATTACGTGCGGCCGGACGACATCAAGCGCATCGCGGAACCCGTGCTCGCGCACCGGCTGACCCTGACGCCGCAGGCCTGGGCGCAAGGAGTGGATCCCCGGTCCGTCGTGGCGACGGTGGTCGAGGCCACGTCGGTGCCGCCGACCGTGGCCGCGGTGCGATGACCGAGCAGGTCCGTGTCACGGCACGTGCCCCCGTGCACTGGAGTCGGACGCCCGTGATCGCGATCGGACTCGCCGGCTCGACGATCCTCGCTGCCGTAGGGCTCGTCTTCTCGCGACCCGACGTGATCGGCGTCGGGCTTCCGCTCGCGGTCGCGACGGCATGGATGCTGCTGCGTCGGCCCGGTGACGATGTGCTGTCGATCGAGCTGCGTGCACGTCCGGAGCGCTCGGACGGCTCATCGGAGGTCATCGCCGCGGCAGATGCGGTCCTCGACGGCGACTGGCTCCAGATCGCGGTCGATCAGGAGGAGCAGCGGTCGGGGGTCGCCGACGTGAAGGTCGGGTGCTCCGTCCTCACGTCGCGCAACCGCCTGCAGCACTCCGGTCCTCTGGAGCTGCTCGGAGTGACCGTGCGCGGGGTCGCTCTCGACGGCGCGTGGGTCACCGAGGCTGCTCCTCGCGTCGCACTGGGGTGGAACACACCGCCGCGGCATGTCCGGATCGGGCGTCTCCCGGTCGCGCCGCGATTGAGGGGTCTGCACGGTGCCCATGAGGGATCGCGGCCCGGCCAGGGCGGTGACTTCCGTGACATCCATCCGTTCGCCCCCGGCGACGAACTGCGCCGCGTCGACTGGCGGGCGACCGCGCGCGCCGCTCGCCGACCGGGTGAACTGCTCGTGCGACGCACTGCCACCCTCAGCGATTCCTCGGTGGTGATCGCGGTCGACACCGCGGAGGATCTCGGGACCGTCGTCGCCGCCTGGGGAGCGGACGATGCCGACCGGGCAGGCGTCACCTCGCTGGACCTCGCGCGGGAGGCCGCGCTGTCCATCGCCACTGCGGCGGTCGGCGTCGGTGATCGGGTGGCGTACCACGCGCTGTCGCCCGGAGGTCTCAGCCTTCCCTCCGGTGGAGGTGCACGTCATCTCGCGCGGGTGCGGGACGTGATCGCGGCGACGGGTCAGAGTGACGAGGACTCCCGGTACCGCCGGTCGCCGGTCGTGCCTGCGGGATCCATCGTCTTCGTGCTCTCCACGTTCTTCGACGGTGTCGCCGCCCAGCTCGCCATCCGTTGGCGGGCGGCGGGGCACGCCGTGGTCGCCGTCGACGTGCTCCCGGCTCCGGACGAGAGCCGGCTCAGCCGTGAGCAGCGCATCGCGCTCCGGACCCTGCTCGCGGAACGCGCGGACATCCTCGTCGAGCTCCGGCATGCCGGCGTAGAGGTCGTCGCGTGGACGGATCAGGACGTCGACGTCGCGATGCGGCTCGCGGCGCTCCGTCAGCAGCGGATGCGGACGGTGCGGCGGTGAGACGCGGTCTCCGTTCGTTCCGGGTGCGGGCGGCTGTGCCCGGCGTCACGGTGCGGCTCGTGCTCGTCGCGATGGTGTGGGCAGGGGCGGTCATGCTCGTTCCATTTCCGTTGTGGCAGGGCGTGGCGGTGATCGCCGCGGTCCTCGCTGTCGTGCTCCCGCGGTCCCTGGCGGCGTGGTTCGCGGCGGCGTGCCTGGTGTTCGGAGTCCTCCTGACCCCACCCGATCCGGGACGCACAGCCCTCGCCGTCCTGCTCGTCCACGCGATCCACGTGCTCGCATCGTTGAGCCTCGTGATCCCGATCTCCTCGCGTGTCGCCCTCGCCGTCCTGGGGCCGAGCCTGTCGCGCTTCTGCATCATCCAGCTGCTGGCGCAGCCCGTCGTCCTCGCGGCATGGTTGCTGGCGCCGTCGAACGTCGAGCAGGGGATCACGGCGCTCGCCCCGCTCGCCGCAGTGATGCTCGTGCTCGGTGTCGGGCTGGCACTGAGAGCTGTCCGGAGCTCGGATGTGCCGCGGCCGGCACGATCGGCGGGAGAGGAATCGGTCGCCGAGCGTCCTCGCGGAGCCAATGTCCGTGGCCCCTCGTAGACTTGTTCGGTGCCCATCGTCCCCGTTGCCTCCTCCGGAAAACTCAGTGTCCGCGGTGCCCGCGTCCACAACCTCAAGAACGTCGACATCGACATTCCCCGCGACTCCCTCGTCGTGTTCACCGGCCTGTCCGGATCGGGGAAGTCCAGCCTCGCGTTCGACACGATCTTCGCCGAGGGGCAGCGTCGCTACGTCGAATCGCTGAGCGCGTACGCGCGCCAGTTCCTCGGCCAGGTCGACCGACCGGACGTCGATTTCATCGAGGGCCTCAGCCCTGCCGTCTCGATCGACCAGAAGTCGACCAACCGCAACCCGCGATCGACCGTCGGCACGATCACCGAGATCTACGACTACATGCGCCTGCTCTGGGCGCGTATCGGTATTCCGCACTGTCCTGAATGCGGCGAACGCATCCAGCGTCAGACGGTGCAGCAGATCGCCGATCAGTTGATGGAGCTCCCCGAGCGCACGCGCTATCAGGTCGTCGCGCCGATCGTCTCGCAGAAGAAGGGCGAGTTCGTCGACCTGTTCCGCGAGCTCGGTGCCAAGGGATACTCGAGGGCCATCGTCGACGGCGACCTCATCCAGCTCGCCGAGCCGCCCACGCTGAAGAAGAGCTACAAGCACAACATCGCGGTGGTGGTCGACCGTCTGGTCGCGTCCGACGACATCCTCGGGCGCGTCACCGACTCAGTCGAGACCGCGCTCGGGCTCGCGGGCGGCGTGGTGCAGATCAACTACGTCGACGGCGAGGGCGACGACGCGTGGCAGACCTTCTCCGAGAAGCTGGCCTGCCCGAACGGGCACGCCCTCACTCTCACCGAGATCGAACCGCGCACGTTCTCGTTCAATGCGCCGTTCGGCGCCTGCCCTGCATGCTCGGGGCTCGGCACGCGCATGTCCGTCGACGTCGATCTGATGCTCGGCGACGAAGACCTCTCGATCCGCGAGGGCGTCATCATCCCGTGGACGACTCAGGGAAAGGGCCTGTTCCAGTACTACGAGCGTCTGCTCGAAGGTCTTTCCAATGATCTCGACTTCTCCTTGGACACCCCCTGGCGCGAACTCCACTCCGACGTTCAGAACGCCGTGCTGCGCGGCGAGAACTACAAGGTCTCCGTCAAGTGGAAGAACCGCTACGGCCGCGAGATGCGGTACACCTCCGGTTTCGAGGGTGTGGTTCCGTACATCGAGCGGCAGTACCTGCAGGCCGAGTCCGACAACCAGCGCAACCGCTGGGGTGAGTACCTCCGCGAGGTGCCCTGCCCGGTGTGCGATGGCAACCGGCTCAAGCCCGAGGTCCTGGCCGTGCAGGTGCACGGTCATTCCATCGCCGAGGTCTCGCATCTGAGCCTCGCCGACGCGCGCGCTTTCATGGAGACCCTCACCCTCACCGACCGTGAAGCGAAGATCGCGGCCCAGGTGCTCCGCGAGATCCGCCTCCGCCTCGACTTCCTTCTGCAGGTCGGTCTCTCGTACCTGAACCTCAGCCGTTCGGCGGGCTCCCTCTCCGGTGGAGAGGCGCAGCGCATCCGGCTGGCGACGCAGATCGGCTCGGGGCTGACCGGCGTGCTCTACGTGCTCGATGAGCCGTCGATCGGTCTGCACCAGCGCGACAACCGCCGCCTGATCGAGACGCTGCTCACCCTGCGCGACCTCGGCAACACCCTGATCGTCGTGGAGCACGATGAAGAGACCATCGAGGCGGCGGACTGGGTCGTCGACATCGGTCCCGGTGCCGGAGTCAACGGTGGCGAGGTCGTGCATTCGGGGCCGTATTCGGCGCTGCTCAATGACAGCGCATCGATGACGGGGGAGTACCTCTCCGGTCGCCGCGAGATCCCGATGCCGACGAAGCGGCGGAAGATCGACAAGAAGCGGATGCTCAGCGTGGTCGGGGCCCGTGCGAACAACCTCCGCAATGTCACCGCCGACTTCCCGCTCGGCGTCCTGACCGCGGTCACGGGGGTCAGCGGCTCCGGCAAGTCGTCGCTCGTCAACGACATCCTCTACCAGGTGCTGGCGTCGCGCTTGAACGGTGCACGCACCGTTCCCGGCAAGCACACGCGGGTGACCGGGCTCGACAACCTCGACAAGGTCGTGCACGTCGATCAGGCACCGATCGGCCGCACCCCGCGATCGAACCCGGCCACCTACACGGGGGTGTTCGACCGCATCCGCACGCTTTTCAGCGAGACACCGGAGGCGAAGGTCCGTGGATACCAGCCCGGCCGATTCAGCTTCAACGTCAAGGGCGG